>NZ_LSIA01000295.1:0-10439 GCF_001556015.1 Novosphingobium sp. CCH12-A3
CCTGACCGCCGCACTTGCGACGGATGTGGGGGCAGCGATCGCCGCCCCGGCCCGTCGCAAGGGTCCGCCGCTGCTCATCGCCCATCGCGGCGCATCGGCGCTGCGCCCAGAACATACGCTTGCCGCCTATGCCAAGGCGATCCAAGACGGGGCCGACTATGTCGAGCCTGACCTGGTCGCTACGAAGGACGGCGTGCTGGTCGCGCGGCACGAGAATAACATCGCGGAGACCAGCGACGTTGCCGCCCGGGCCGATTTTGCCGCGCGCAAGACGGTCAAAACGATCGACGGCGAGCGACAGGAAGGTTGGTTCACGGAGGATTTCACCTTCGCGGAACTCAAGACGTTACGCGCGAAAGAGCGGCTGGGCGCCATACGGCCCGAAAGCCAATCCTATGACGGCGCATTCCAGATCGTGTCGATGGAGGAAATCGCCGATTTCGTGGCGGCCGAATCCGCCGCGCGCGGCCGGACCATCGGCCTGATCCCGGAGATCAAGCATTCCACCTATTTCGCAGGCATCGGCCTGCAACAGGAGCAGCGGCTGATCGATATCATCGGCAAGAGCGCCTATCTGCAACGCGCGCCGTTCGCCATCCAGTCGTTCGAGGTCGCTAATCTACGCGCGTTGCGCGGCAGGATCGGCGCCTATCCCAACATCCAGCTGGCCCAGTTGATCGGCGACCCGGCCCAGATGCCGGCCGATGTGCAGGCGGCGGGCAACAAGCGCTTCTATCGCGATATGCTGACGCCCGCAGGTCTTTCCGAAATCGCCAGCTATGCAGATTATCTTGCGCCCCATGTCCGGATGATCATTCCTGTGGACGAGGATCAGCGCCTGACAAAACCCACGGGGCTCGTCGATGCCGCACATGCGGCGGGCCTTCTCGTCAGCATCTGGACCTTCCGCCCGGAAAATCAGTTCCTGGCCGCCGATTTTCGCAGCGACAAAGGCGTTTCCGCGCGCAACGAAGAAGGCAGCATTGCAGAGATGCAGCGCTATCTTGCAACGGGTGTCGATGCGATCTTCACAGACGATCCGGCTTTGGGACGGCGTGCGATTTCCTAGGATAGAGAGAATAAAAACTGCCTATTCCAAATTCACCTCTACCGGTCATTTGATCGCCATCTGGACTGGCCAGCCACAGCAAGTCCACTTCTCTTGACCATCTGCAAGCCCGATCGCAGTTTCGGATCTTCGCGCCGCTTGTGGTCGAATTGCAGCCGTTGGTTGCGCCACCCGAGCCGGCGCGCGCAGTTGCTCCCAACGTCGATCGGCTTTCCAGTCACGTCAGGCCTGATTGGGAAAGCCTGATCCTAGTGCATCTGGAACCCGGCCCGCGCCCGTGCAATTCGTCAGCAGGGCACCGCCCATATATGCTTCGGCGTGAACCGCGTCCGCATGGTGCCATCCTCTGCTATCGTCGGGGAATCGTGATCTTTCGACCTGGATCAGGCCGCACTCGATATGCTCATACGTGCCCAGCCCCTGCCGGCAATTCCCGCCGAGAGCCTGATGTCGTCGAGCTGACGATCCTCGTCGCTTTCAGCCTGCGGTGATCCATGCCATCTGAAGCTGCCACGGTGATGGATAGGCGTCGGCAATGAAGCCGCCTCGTCACCTAGCGCTACCTCCGGCCCGTTTGGCTGCCGATATCGACCGATCTCTTCTACCCGTCAGGACAAATGCGCCATAATGACAAGGCGCCACCTGCCAAGGCATTGGCAGATGGCGCCTCACCGGGCGACCCGAAGGCTGGAGGCCCCGCATAAGCGGAGCCACCTTCGGCCGGTTTTTAGAAGCTCATGCGAACGCCCATCGCATAGGTGGCGGGCGCACCGACCATACGCGACGCGCCGTTCATTTCGGGATAATAGACTTCGTCCGTGATGTTTCGGCCCATGGCATAGATCGACCAGCCATGCGGCGATTCCAGCTCGATCCGGGCATTGAGCAGCGTGTAAGCCGGCGAGGTGTTGCCGACGACCGCGTTCAGGCGGTTCGATTCCTTGCCATGATAGAAGATGTTGGCGCGGCTCTTTAGCACCCAGCCATCACCGAATCTGTAGCTGTGGACGAGGCCGACCCGACCGGTCCATTTCGGCGCACCGGGCAGCGGATCGCCGACAGTCGCGGTCACATCGGCGATGCGGTTGGAATTAAACTCGGTGATCTTCGAATAGAGATAGGTGCCCGATGCGTCGAAATCGAGTTTGTGCCCGCCGCTGTTCAGCAGGTTGACGTCCAGTGCGGCTTCGAAGCCGCGGGTCTTGGCCTTACCGACATTAGTGCGGCCGTTGGTGTCATTGTCGAGGCGCGTCGTCGCCTGAAGATTGTCGAAATCATTGGCGAAGGCGTCAAGCGACAGACGGATCGGCCCTTTATAATAACGCACGCCCGCTTCATAAGCCCAGACCGTCTCGGACTGGAACGGCTCCGTCTCGGCCAGCGTCATGATCGACGTGCCATCAAAGCCGCCCGAACGATAGCCGCGCGCGACCGACGCGAAGACATTCAAATCGTCGGTGATGAACCACTGCGCGGCAGCACGGCCGGACAGGTCGTCATCCTTGAACTGCTTGTCCCACTGAAAATTGGGCGTCGTCGCGAAAAATGTGGCGTAATTGGATATGCCCCAAGGGTTATCGTCGATGTTGCGGCCCTGCGAATCCACATCGTCCTTGGTATAGCGCAGGCCCAGCGTCAGCTTGATCTTGGGCAACAACTCATAATCAGCCTGACCGAACAGCGCGGCGCTACGGCGGCGCTGATTATGGACATTATGATATATGGTCCGCGCGGCCCAGCTGGTCCATTGGCTCTGATAGTCGATCTTGTCGCTCATGTAGAAGCCGCCGATCAACCAGTTGAAACGCCCCTGCTGCTCGTTGCGCAGGCGCATTTCGAGCGATGCCTGGCTCAGATCTTCATCGAACAGATATTCATATTGGGGATAGGGCGTGCCATCGCCATTGCCGCCGATATTGCGCTGGCTCGACTGCCAGCCGGCGACCATGTCGAAGCGGGTGGCATCGTTCAGCAGGTGCGAAAATTGTGCGGACGCGCCTTTGATGTCGATCCGTTGCTGAAAATAGGCCCGCGAATAGAAGCTGTAGGGGTCTTTATCTTCGCCGGCATTGAGAACACTGCTGTCCTCCGCTGCGCTGATGCGGTCATATTGACGGGCATCGCCACGGTCGCGACTGGCAAAGGCCTTCAGCGTCAGACTGGTATCTGGACCGAAATCGATATCCACCGTACCGCGCGCGGCGAACAGATCCTTGTCGCCAAAGCCCTTGCGTGCGCCCGGATCGTTGATCGCAGGCACCTGTCTCTGGACCACGCCGCCGACGCTCAGTTGCGCGCCCGCCAGATCGCCCGCGCCCTTCCCGTTCATGAAGCCGCCGCCCTGATCGGTCATCACTGCCAGTCGCACGCGCATATTGTCGCTGACCGGACCGCCGATCGCCGCTTCCGCGCGCAGGCTGTCATAGCTGCCATAACGCACATCGGCATAGCCGTCGAACGTGTCGCGGCCGCCGCGCGTGATCGCGTTGACGACGCCGGCCGTGGTGTTGCGGCCATAGAGAGTGCCCTGCGGCCCACGCAGCACCTCGATCCGCTCCAGATCGAACAGAGGCATGCCGAGATAGGCGTTGGAGCTTTGATAGACGCCGTCCACATGAAGGGCGACCGACGGGCTGCCATTGGGCTTGTAGTCGTCGGCGCCGCCGATCCCGCGGATGGTCAGCAGGCCATAGCTTTCGCCGCCCGTGCTGTAGTTGATCGACAGGCCCGGTACTTCATCGACCAGACTGGCGAAATCGGTAATCTTGCGTTCTGCCGCTTCCACGCCCGAAACGACGGTGATCGCCTGCGGTACTTTCGACAGGTCTTCGACCCGCTTTTGCGCGGTGACGATGATGTCACCGCCACCCGCAACGCCCGCCCCCGCTTCGGCAGCCGACAATTCGGTCGGCGCCTTGGCGACGGCGAGCGAGATCATCGCCGCGCCCTCGTAGGAAATGGCCACGCCTCGTCCGGCGATCAGGCGGCGCAGCGCCTCGGCACGGGAAAAGCGCCCCTTGAGCGCGATCGAGCGGCGACCGGCGATGGCGTCATAGGGGAAGACCATCTGCACGCCGGCCTGCCGACCGAACTCGTTCAGCGACGTCGCCATATTCTGCGCCGGGATGTTGAAGGCGATAGCGCGATCGCTCGCGGCACTGGCGGGCGCCGCGGCGAGGATCAAGGGTAGTGCGACGACATGAAAACTCATTATTGCCCTCCGATGGAAGCGTCTCTCGGAGGATGGGATGGGTGGGCGCGGCACGACCTCTATCGCAGCTGCAAAAAAATTATCAGCCGGCCGTGAGGGTAATGGCTCCATTTTCGCTGCGCTGCGATCGGATGCCGAACGACGCATGCAATGCGGTCAGCAGATCATTGGGGTTGGTGGTCGTAAAACGCCCCCCCAGCCGAATGCGCGACAGCGCCGGATCGGCGATGACGATCCTGGGGTCGAGATAGCGATTAAATTCGGCCACGACGAAGTCGAGGCTCTCGCCTTCGAACACCAGTTGACCATCTTTCCAGCTGCGCGCCCGGTCCAGCGTTACCGGGTCGGCCGGTCCGATAGCCACGTTCTGGCCGATCACGCGCGCCATCGCCCCTGCTGTAAGCCCATCGCCCCGTACGCTATCGGCCATGCCATTCAGCACGAGAAAGTCGAAGGATTCAGGTTGCTGTCGCGCATTGAAGCTGCCGGTGCCGAGTGTGAATCGTGCGCTTCCTGCCTCCAATGTCAGCTTGCCGCGCAGCGAAGCCGGAACCGTAAGGCCGATCTCGCCACGCTCCAACCAGATGCGGCTGTCCCCCTTGTCGATCCGCCAACTGATCCGCGTGCCTGTATTAAGTTCGATCCGGGTGCCATCGTCCAGCACCAGCGCGCGCCGTTCACCTATCGCCGTTTTGGCATGTTCGCGCGCAGTGGCGCGTACCGCCAGCAGCGCGCCGGCGACCGACGCACCACCGGCCAAGACGCCGGCACGCAACATCCCACGGCGGTTGATGGCGGTGGGCGCCGGTTCGGCCGGACGGTCCTCGACCGCGCGTAGACGCTCCACCTGCTCGAAGGCATGAGCCACCTGGGCAAAGGCGATGGCATGGCGGGGATCGGCCGCACGCCATTGTTCGAAAGCCTGCGGCGTGACCGAGCCTGCATCGAGCGCCGCCAGCCAGCCGGCGGCTTCCTCCATCATTTTCTCTGGTGTCGGTGGCGTTGCCATAAGCGCGAAAACGGGGCCCTTTCTTCCTGCGGTGGCGCTTCCTGCATCGCATAGGCAAGAATGGCCAGCCCTTTGGCAAGATGCTTCTCTACAGTAGAGACCGACAAACCCATCCGCACCGCTATATCGCCCGGCAATAATCCTTCGATCCGCCGCATCTTCACCACCGCGCGCGCCTGTGGCGGCAATTGCTCCATCAGCGCGATCAGCCGTGCCAGCTCCATATTGCCCGATAGCACTGCAAATTGATCCGGCGCGCTATCGGCAATTTCCATCGCTTCCATATCGGCCAGATGCTCGAACCGCACGACGGTGGCGCGACGATGACGTTCATGCGCCAGATTGCGGATGATGGTGAGGACGAAGCTGCGGGGATTGACGATCTCGCGATGATGCGACGCATTGATCGCGCGGGCATAGGCCTCCTGCACCAGATCCTCGGCCTCGGCCGTGGGGACCAGCCGAGCCGCCTGCCGCCGGAAAGCGACCCGGTGCGGCAATATCTCATCAATGAACCAGCGGTCTACATCCCTCAACCAGGTCACGGCGGCTTCCCCCTTCAGATGAGCGGGGCGGTTAGTCAGTCGGCATGACAATATCGGGACAATATCCACATTCGTCGGGGGTCGCTGTCGCATTACTGTCAAACGCCGCCGATAGGGCCGCCCGATGCAAGCCTCTCCCTGGCATCGCCGCGCCGTGCTGGGCGCCATGGTCGCGCTTGGCGCCACGCCGCTCCGGGTGCTCGCCGCACCCTTCACTGCGCAGGCCGACCCCTTTGCGCTCGGCGTCGCCAGCGGCGATCCATCCCGCGACGGCTTCGTTTTGTGGACGCGCCTCGTCGGCCCCGACGCCCACCCTCTTCGGGCCGGATCGATCCCGGTCCGTTACGAGGTCGCCGAGGATGAAGGATTTCGCAACATCGTCCGGACCGGCGCATTGAACGCGCATCCCGAGGCGGCGCACAGCATCCATCTCGAACTGACCGGACTACGACCGGGGCGCCCCTATCATTATCGCTTCCATGCGCTTGGCGCGACCAGCCCGGTCGGGCGTACCGCAACCGTGCCGGACCGCACCAACCGGTTGCGGCTGGCGCTCACATCCTGCCAGCATTGGGAATTGGGATGGTTCGGCGCCTATCGCGACATGCTGGCGGGCGATCCCGACCTGATCGTGCAGGTCGGCGACTATATTTACGAAACATCCTATCCCGACCAGCCCAAGGTCCGCGATTTCGGCGCGCCCGAACCACGCGATCTGGATGGGTACCGCGCCCGCTACGCCCTCTATCGCACCGATCCGGATTTGCAGGAAGCGCACCGGCGCGTGCCCTGGCTCGTCACATGGGACGATCATGAGGTGCTGAACGATTATGCCGCGCTCGCCAATCGAGAGGGGCTACCTCCCGAAATTTTCGCGGCGCGGCGAGCGGCGGCCTATCAGGCCTATTTCGAACATATGCCGATCCGCCCCAGCCTGTGGCGCTCCATGGCCAGCCCGCGCCTCTATCGTGGGGTGGACTGGGGCGAACTGGCATCGCTTTCCATGCTCGACACGCGCCAATTCCGGTCCAACCCGCCATGCGCGGCGCCGTCGGTAGCCCGCAACGTCCGGCTCGATCATTGCGCCGAACGGTTGGCGCCCGATCGGACCATGCTGGGACAGGCGCAGGAGGCATGGCTGGCTCAGCGCCTTTCCCAAGAGCGGCGCCCTTGGACTTTATTGGCGCAGGGCGTGTTTTTTGCGCCGCTGGCGCTCGATGGCGGGGGTGACGCTGTCTATAGCGACCAGTGGGACGGCTATGTCGCAGGCCGCTCACGGCTGCTGGATCAGCTCGCCCGCCCCAATGTCCGCAATCCCCTAATTCTAAGCGGCGACGTCCACAGTTTTTGGCTGAATGATCTGCATCGGGCGGATGGCACCCCGCCAGTGGCGACCGAAATCGTCACCTCCGCCCTTGCTGCCCAATCGCCGCCAGCCGGCCGCTTCGGCGAGGTTCGCGCAAATAACCCCCACATCCGCTTTCATGACCTGAACCATAGCGGCTACGTCCGCATCGAGATCGAACCGACGCGACTAGTGGCACAATTTCGTGCACTGAATCTGAAATCGGCCCGGGCAAAGCCCAAGATCCTGCAACAGGTGGAACAGGATATCAGGTAGGCGACAACTGCATTTAGCCCGGCTAAAAGACATGAGCGACCAGGCGTTAAACTGATCGCTCATCATGTCTTCTCTCAAGCCAGCATACGCAGCGATGGTTCGCGGTCATAGAAGCGGAGAGCCGCCGCCTTGACGAACGCTGCATCGACCCCCGTGACGCCCGCGTCGGGCACCACGCCGGCCTTGTCGAGCAAGGGCTGCGCTGTCTCATTCGCGCCAATCGCCTTGAGATGGCCAAAGGCGTTCATCACAAATTCGACCGCCGCGCCTTCGTTCAGCAGCGTCGCGCAGCCCTCCTGCGACACTATGATCGCCACGGCATCGAAAATCTGACTCGGCGATCCTGCCAGCTGACCATCGGCCTTCTGCTGCTTGCCGTTGGAGAGCTTTGCGCCACCGACTTTGGGCGCGACGATCACAGCCTTGCCCTTGGCTTTTTCTACTGCCGTGACGATTGCTGCCAGTTCGTCCGCATCGCTGCCGTCCGCGATCAGAATGCCGACTTTGCGCCCCTCAAGCGTCGCCAGCATATTCTTATGGATCGAAAGTGCGTCCGAAGGCGGCATGTCGATCGGCTCCTTGGCGGCGGGCGTCTTTTTCGGCAGATCGATCGCTAAGCCGTCCGCAACCCGGCTCGCCAGGTCTTCGTCCACATTGCGTAGATTGGCCACCATCCGGCCGGGCACCTGATCGAGCTGTGCCACCTTCGAGAGTTCGAACACGAAGGACGAGGCGATATGGGCTTGTTCACTGATCGTCTGTGAACGGTAGAATAAACGCGCCTGACTGTAATGATCGGCGAAGGTTTCCGCCCGCACGCGCAGCTTGTCGCCGCTCTCTTCAGGGCCAGTGGCGGCGTTTGCCGTTACAAAGCCGACGTCCGGGCTTTCGCGCGGTCCACCTTCCTCGCCATGCGCCGCCAGGCTGTTGGGTTCATAATTGGCACGGCCCTTGGGCACCATCGTCTGCATTTTTCCGTCCCGCTGGAAATTGCCGAACGGACAGCGCGGTGCGTTTACCGGGATCTGATGGAAGTTGGTGGTGCCGAGACGTGAATTTTGCGTATCCAGATAGGAGAAGAGCCGGCCCTGAAGCAGCGGATCATTCGAAAAATCGATGCCTGGCGGAACATTCGAGGGCAGGAATGCGACCTGCTCGGTTTCGGCGAAGAAATTGTCGACATTGCGGTTGAGCGTCAGTGTGCCGATCAGGCGCACGGGCACATCCTCTTCCGGGATGAGCTTGGTCGCGTCGAGCACGTCATAGGGTTGCGCCTCGGCAAACGCCTCGTCGAACAATTGGATACCCAGATCCCATTGCGGGAAATCGCCGGCGTCGATCGCCTCGAACAGGTCGCGGCGCTGATAGTCATTGTCCGCCGCCTGGAGCTTCAGCGCTTCGTCCCAAATGGTAGACTGAATCCCAAGTCGGGGCTTCCAGTGGAACTTGGCCCAGTCGGCCCGAAGCTGCGATTTTGGCCAGGTTGAAGAACGAACACTGAACGCTTGATTGATTCTACCAGGACCGTTGCTGACCACCGACCTCGTAGATATCGGCTTCCATGGAGCAATTGTAGCTCTCTGCGATGTTGAACATCTCGGAGAGGAGGCTTTGGATTTCCTCATCAAGGGAAATGCCATCCGGATCGGGGTCATAGGCGACGGTCAGTTTGTAATCACAATTGCCGTTTTTTACCATGGCGTAGTCGCGTTCCAGCATCGCCTCAATCCGCTCCCGAGCGGGTTTTCTACCTCTTCCACGCTTGTTGAAGTTCTCGATAATCAGATGCAGGGCGATGCTGGCAGTGGGCGGCTTTTCCGGCAGTTTGGTCTTTGACGGAATAATGTCGAGCGCCCGATAGACGGTCATTCGTGAGACCTTCAGGTCGCGGGCAACGCGGGCCTTGCTGGCGCCGGCGGCAAGGCGACGGCGGATTTCATCGTCATCGACGTTCTTCTTCCGGCCTTTGTAAACGCCTTCGGCGCGCGCCGCTTCGATCCCGGCGCGCTGACGATCCTTGATGAACTTCAGCTCCATATCGGCGACCATGCCGAGTATGGTGATGACCATTCGCCCCATGTCGCCCGCCGTCGTCACCTCTGGCTCAAGGATGCGCAGCGAAGCTCCCTTTTCATCAAGCTCATGCACCAGGTTCAGGACATCGCGCGTGGAGCGGCCGAGCCGGTCGAGCCGCAGCACGACCAGCTCGTCGCCGGTGTGCATAAACTGCATGATCGTTTCCAGTTCCGTGCGCCCGCTCCGCGAGGCCCCCGATCCGGTCTCGGAACGGATAATTTCGCAACCTGCATTCTTGAGGCGGCCAATCTGGATATCCAGATCCTGGTCCGTGGTGCTGACGCGGGCATATCCGATACGAGCCAAGTGCAAAATCCGTCACATTAGGGTGGCTCTTGCAGTGTATCGTCACATTGAGCGCAAACCCACCCTTTTGTGACAGACGAATGGTGTCACTCGGCCCTATCACTCTGGGGTGTACCCAAATGTTATAGGCCGATCAGCCGCCTCACGCTGCAAGCCGTCCAAAATCAATCCGGTCGTTCAGGTCGAGGTCGAAGCGGCCATAAAGGTAGCCGACTGGCTCAAATATATCGAAAATGGCGCGGCAAAATCGGGCACCGCCGATCCGATGGGCACCTATGACTTTACATGGATGTGGGAAGAACTGGGGCTTAGCGACCTCCGGCGGTAACGGCCATCATACGGTTCTTGAAATGTTCTCGCTTAGCGTTGTCTGGCGTACCTTCCACGCGATGCCCTCTCCCTCAGAAAAGACTCTATGCCTTCACGCCCAACGCGACGCCGGCCAATGTGCGAGCGCTGGTCGGAGGTAAGATCAATGAACCGCTCATCGAGCGCAACTGGCCCGACATCCTGCGCATCATGGCGACGATCGCAGCGGGGATCGTCGCCCCCAGCCAGATTCTTCGCAAGCTCGCCTCTTACCCGCGCCAGAATGAGCTGGC
>NZ_LSIA01000296.1:0-23979 GCF_001556015.1 Novosphingobium sp. CCH12-A3
GAGCGGATGGGAGTGTCGTTGACGTCAACGGTGAAGTCGCCTTCAGCGAACACGTGCAAATGGTGAAACGCTGATGACCCGCTTGTTGCTGACCACGCTCTGCACCCTGTTGTTGCAACTCGTGCCGATTCCAGTGGCGCATGCCCAGACCTACACGGTCGATGCGATCACCGATGCCAACTTCGGCGACGTCGTCTCCGCAGCCTCCGGGCAGACGGTGTTCCGGTCAAACGCTTCGTCGGGATCGGTCACGGTTGCCTCCGGTTCGGGGGTGCGGCTGTCGAACACGGCAGCAAACGCCGAAGTGACGATTTCGTGCAGCAACACTTTTGCCTGCAATGCGACGAATGTCCAGGTGACGCTGGCACTGGCCGGATCGCCCACAGGACGCGTCGGATACATTACCGCAATCAGCGTTGCGAATGGCACTGCAACGGTAAACTCCGCTTACAGTGCGGGGAACTATGTCGTGATCAATCTGGCACCCATTCCTCGCAGATCTTCACGCACGTTCCTGATCGGCTTCGACCTTCCTGTCGACGGCAACGAGTCCGCATCTCCGACGGGGAGCGCCTCCAGTAGCTACCTTATCACCGCACAGCGCGCGACGGGCGGCGGATCGGATTCGCTTGTCGGCAACATCCTGGCCAAGGTCATCCGCCCTGTCAGCATTGCCAAGACGCAGGACCTGCAGTTCGGCGCGGTCACACGTCCAACGAGCGGTTCCGGCGCGGTCACGCTGACGCCCGATGGGGTCGTCTCGGTCAGCGGAACCAATGTCCGCCGCTTCCCTGCGCCAGCGGCGACAGCAGCCCAGTTCACCGTAAGCGGCGAGGGCGGTCAGGCGGTCACCGTATCGGTGCCGACCACGATGACGCTATCGGGCAGCGGTGGCTCGGTCACGGCTACACTGACCAATGTCGGGGGTGGCCCGCAGGTGCTGAGCGGCTCAACCGGTTCGGCCGGTACGGTGAATGTCAGTGTCGGTGGCTCCGTGCCCCTCAGTGGCTCCTCGGCGCTCGGCACGCTGACAGGGACCGTTACGGTGATGGTGCAGTACAACTAACGTGACGAGCAACCACGCTCCTCACAGAACGAAGTGGTCTCCGGCCGCCCGGACAGTCACTTCGGCAATCGAGACGCCCCAAGGCTGGTCGATTGCATGGATCACGGCATCGGCGATGTGTTCCGGTGCAAGGCTGGCATAGTCCATCGCCTCGGGATCGAGCCGTTCGGGTGGGAACGTCCCCGCCGCCATCTCGCCGACCATCTCCATGAAATCGGGCATGTTGTGTGCAACGATGCCGATACCGGCGGCCTGATTGACCACCGTGCCGGAGAGGCCGGTCGTCGGCACGCCGGTTGGCTTGATCGTGGTGACCTTGATCTTCCCGCGGCTTTCAACCCGCAGCGATTCCGACAGGAAATTCACCGCCGATTTCGATGCACCATAGACCGCCGCGCCGATCACCGGGAAATTGCCATAGATCGAAGAGATGTTGACGATCTGTCCCCGCCCCGCCGCAATCATCGGATCATAGGCCGCGACCATGCCGTTCAGCACGCCCTTGATGTTGATGTCGATGCAGCGCTCCCAGGCGGGATAAGCGGCTTCGTGGTCCGAGAAGAACGCCAGCGGCATGATCCCGGCGTTGTTGACCATCACGTCCACCACACCGAACGCATCGAGCGCAGCGGCGACCAACGCCTTGACCTGCGCCAGGTTACGCACGTCGACAGCCACTGCGTGCGCCTTGCCGCCTGCTGCAATGATGGCATCGGCGACACCTTGAGCAGCAGCGAGGTCGATGTCGCCCAGCGTGACGCTGGCGCCCATTCCCGCCGCCTTCTTCGCGACCAGGCTGCCAAATCCGCCACCGGCGCCCGTAATGACGATCGACTTGCCCGCAATGTGTCCGCTCATGCCCGTGTCCTTCAAAGTGCCGACGGCATTGCGTCGATCAGGATCGTCTTCATCTCGAGATAGGGGAACAGCCCCTCCGGCCCGCCTTCGCGGCCAATGCCCGATTGCTTGAACCCGCCAAAGGGCAGGCCGAAATCCATGCGCAAGCCGTTCTGCCCGAAGCCGCCGGTGCGGACGCGCCGGGCTATGCGGTAGGCTGCGTCGGCATCTGTCGTCAGCACCGAACCGTTAAGGCCATAGACGCTGGCGTTGGCGGTGCGGATCGCATCTTCCTCGTCTTCCACCGGGATCAGGCTGAGGACCGGGCCGAAGATCTCCTCCTGCGCGATGCGGCTTTCGTTCCTCACGTTGGCAAACAGGGTCGGTTCGATGAAATACCCCCGGTTGAGGTGTGCCGGACGCCCGCCGCCGGTGACCAGATCAGCCGTCTGCCTGCCCTCCTCGACATACATCTCGATGCGCTCGAGCTGGCGTTTCATCGCCACCGGACCGAGCTGGGTTTCGGGGTCATCTGAATGACCGATGCGGACCTGCTTCATCTCCGCCGCGATGGCTTCGGCCAGTTCGTCGTGCCGGTGGCGCGGCACGATCACGCGGCTGAGCATTGCGCAGACCTGCCCGCTCATCATCGTGATCGTGCCGGTCAGCATCTTGGCTGCCGCATCGATAGGGAAATCGTCGCGCACGATGGCTGCGGACTTGCCACCCAGTTCCAGCGTGCACCGCGCCATGCGCGCGCCGCAGACACTGGCGATGCGCTTGCCTGCAACGGTGCTGCCGGTGAAGCTCACCTTGTCGACGCCTTCGTTGCAGACGAGATGGTCGCTCGCCTCACGGTGCCCGGTAACAAGGTTCACCACGCCCGCAGGAATGCCTGCCGCCTCTGCCGCCTCGGCAATGATGTAGGCTTCGAGCGGCGTTTCCGGCGATGGCTTCATGATCACCGTGCAACCGGTCAACAGCGCATAGGCGACCTTGTTGGCCATGATCCCGAACGGGCCGTTCCACGGCGCAATGGCCGCAACGACGCCGACCGGCTCGTAGGCGATCAGCGCTGTGTCCGCTGCCATGCTCGGGCGGCGCTCGACGAATTCGAACTGTTCGGCAAACCCGGCGATCTGGCTCAATGCCATGACGCTGCCGCCATGCATTGGCCCGGCAAACGAGGCCAGCCCGCCCATCTGGGCTGTCCAGGCTCTGGCCAGTTCGGGCACGCGCGTTTCGAGGTGGGCCACCATCCGCCGGAACATAGCGATGCGCTCGGCAGGCGGCGTGGTTGGCCAAGGCCCGTGATCGAATGCCATGCGCGCTGCGGCCACGGCAGCATCCATGTCGGCCTCGTCGGCCTCCGCCACGCGCCCCACCACTAGCTCGGTGTTGGGCGAGACCAGTTCGATCATGCGTCCGGAGTGGGCGGGCACCCACCGACCGCCGATGAAGAGCTTGTCGGGATGGGCGACGTTCACGCCTTCTGGTGTCATGGCTTGGTGTCCTCCCACGCCTGCGCCAGCGCGCATTCAACGCGCTCGATCAGGCCGTCCTTGATCGTATAGAATATGAACTGCCGCATTTCCTGCACTTCGCCCACCGCGATCGGGAAGAAGCCGTGCATCCCGCGCGCGTCGAGCGCTTCACGGGAAAGGTCCTTCACCGCTTCCACCCGAATGACAGCATCGATGGCGGTCAGGGTATCGGAACAGGCAAAGTTCAGAACGGTCACGCTTTCCTTCACATGATGGTGAAGGAATGCGTAAAAATCCTTGAGCGCCTGGCGCGAACGGATCTCGACTCCAAAGAACGTCATCAGCGGCGGATCGACATAGAAATCGGCAACCGCGTCATAGTCCTTCGCGTTGAACGCGGCGACATAGCGATCATAGGCTTCGCGCGTCAGCACGGTGGCTCTCCCAGTAGCGGCCGGATTCGGCTCGCATGGAAAAGCTAACATTTGATATGGTTTACGCCAAGCTCAAAAGAATGGGGCGGCCATCGCTGACCGCCCCTTTCCCTAGCGCACTCTGAAATGATCAGAAGCGCTTCTGCACAGTGACTGCCCATTCACGCGGACGACCCACCTGGCTGTAGGCCGTACCGGTGAAGGCATAGACCGATGCGAAGCGGAACGGCGTGTAGTACTCGTTGAAGACGTTCTGCACTTCGAACGAGATCGACAGGTCCTCGGCCTCGTTGCGCCAGGTCAGGCGGGCGTTGCCGATGTCATAGGCGTTGAAGAACTCAATCGGCTGGCCAGCAGCGATGCGGCCGGCGCTGGTCTTGCCCGTGTGCGCAAAGTCAAAGCGCGGGGTGATCGAACCTGCACTGCCGAGATCGGCGCGATACTGGATGCCGAAGCTGTACTTCCAGTTCGGTGTCACGATCGGGTCGGTCAGCAGGATCGCGTTTCCAACGCGTGGATCGATATTCTTGTAGTTGCCGGTCAGGTGGCTGAGCGAGGCATCGATATCCAGACCCTCAATCGGCGAGGCCTGCATTTCGAGCTCGAAGCCCTTGATGCGGCCGTTACCCGCATTCTGGCGCGCACCGCACGGCGCGTTCGAGCCCAGCGACGCACAGGAGATCAGCGGCAGCTGGATATCGTTGTAGTCGTTGATGAACCCGGCGATGTTGATGCGCAGGCGGCGATCGAACAGATCGGTCTTGAGGCCTGCTTCATATGCGGTGACCGTTTCGGGATCGAAGCTGCCGTTGAGCGCCTGCGCGGCGTCAAACGGACGCGCGGTCACGCCGCCGCCCTTGAAGCCCGTTCCGACTGTCACGTAGGCGAGCACTTCCGGGCTGAAGCGATAGTCAGCCGAAAGGCGCCAGTCGACCTTGTCGCCCGAGTAGACGGCCTTCACGCCGTCGAGTGCGCCCAGGTAGATCGACTTGGTGACGCCGTCGAAGTTCTTGCGGACGAAGGTGTAGTCCTTGCTTTCCTTCGTGTAGCGCAGACCGCCAGTCAGCGTCAGGCCATCCATCGGGCGTGCAATCACCGTGCCGAACACGGCCTTGCTATCGGCGTTGACCGGGTCGTTGCCGAGGAACTGGAAGTTCAGGCCCGGCGCGATGTAGCGAATGTCCTGGCGGGTGAAGTAGACCGAGCGCTGGTCGGAATAGAACCCGCCGACGGTCAGGTCGATCATGTCACCAAGCTTGGCGTTGACGCGCAGTTCCTCGCTGAAGAACCAGAACTTCAGGTCGTTGTAGCCCTGACCCGCAATCGCAAGGTCGGGGGTGAAGTCGTCGTCGGTGCCCCACTTCTGGCGGTAGTTGCGGTAGGCGGTGATCGACTGAATGTTGATCGAATCGCTCAGGCCCACGGTCATGTTGGCCGAGAAGCCATAGCCATCGAACTTCAGGCGGTTGGGCATCTCGTAGCCTTGGCTGACGAAGCCGCCCGGCGGGGCGTAGAAGTTCGCGTAAGTGCAGAAGCGGCCGCAGGCATAGGCGTTGGTGATGCGCGCCGGGTTGATCAGCGAGATCACTTCTGCCGCGTTGGTGCGCTCTTCATGCGTATAGTCGCCGATGATGACGAGGTCGAAATTATCGCCCGGATTATACCGCACCGATCCGCGAAGACCGGCGTAGCCCTTCTCGCCGAGCTTATCGATCACACAGTCCTGGCCCGATCCGGGGCGCGCGCTGATACCCTGCGGGTTGCCGGGATTGGCGCAGCCATAGTCGATCTGGTCGACGTAGCCATTCTGGCGCTTGTACACGCCCGAGATGCGGGCATAGAGGTCCTGCGCGAGGATGAAGTTCGCGCTGCCACGGATGTCGACGCGGTTGCGGCTGCCGTAGACCGCCTCGACCATGCCTGAATTCTCGTCGGTCGGTTTCTTGGAGAACAGTTTGATCGCGCCGCCGATTGCGTTACGGCCGGTCAACGTGCCCTGGGGGCCGCGCAGGACTTCCACGCGCTCAAGGTCAAGCAGGTCGAAAATGCCGCCGGTCAGCGTGGCGTAATACACATCATCGACATACATGCCGACGCCCGGTTCGTAGGCGGGGTTGAAGTCGAACTGGCCGATGCCGCGGATCGAAGCGCCCAGCGACGAGCCATAGGCGCCGCCCATCGCATTCAGCGTGACGTTCGGGGCCTGTTGCGCGATCTGCGACAGGTCGGTCTGGTTGCGCGAGGCCAGCAAGGTCGCATCGACGGCAGTGATCGAAAGCGGCGTATCCTGCAGGCGCTGTTCGCGGAACTGCGCGGTCACGACGATCTCGCGCGCCGATTCCGGCGTGCTTTCCTCAGCCTGCGCCTGAGCATCCTGCGCCATGGCCGGCGCGGCAAGACCGAGCATGAGCGCGGCCAGGCTACCTGCGGCTAGCAGGCGCACATGTGACGTGGTACGATGGGCTTGAGCCATATCCCCTCTCCTGTATGGTCCTCTTCGGAACCGGTTGCTGTTTGTTAGTAAGACATACTAATTACCGCTTTGCAAGCCTAACATTTGCGCATGTTCAAGAGGGTGCAAAGTGATGCAGATCGAGCACACTTCAGCACTTGCCGATGGACGGGAACCCGGCAATAGATGCGCCTGATGGATACGCCACCGACCACGGCACAAGCAGACCAGAACATCGCCCTGATCGAGGGTGAGGTTGCGCTGCTGGTCGACCTGCTCAAGCTGGGCACCTTTATCGGCACGCCGATGCGCGAAGGGGTCGCCGATCCGCTTGGCCTTACCACCACTGACCTGCGCATTGTCCTGGCCCTGGGTGGCGAAGGCGAACTGGCCGGCCATGACCTGTCCGAAATCATGGGCGTCCCGCCGATGAACGTCAGCCGTGCGATCGCCGCGCTCATGCAGCGCGGTCTTGTGGAACCCGGGTCCAATCGCCGCAATCGCCGCCGCAAGCCGGTTCGGCTGACCACTGCGGGGCAAGAACTGTTCGCACAGACCATTCCAGCCTTGGCCCACGTCGGCGCAGACCTGTTCAAGGGCGTTCCGGCGCGTGACCGCGAAGCCTTCCGCCGCGTCGCCGCAGCCGTACTCGCTCGCATCGGCCGCTGGGGCGGTTAACCCGCCCCGACGCCCCTTACGGCCACTTTTTTTGCATCCTGGTGAAATCCCCCACGGCAAAGGCCTTGGCCAGCACCGGATGGGCAAAGCTCATCGCCACTTCCTGCCGATGCGGCCAGGTCTGGCGTACGTCGGTATCGGGTAGCAGGCGGTCCGGCCCGATCGGGTTCTCGGGGAAGCACACCGCGGCAGGCTGCAGGTGCGCCACGGTCTTTGACCAGCCAGTCTCGTAATCGGCCTGCCACTGCATCATGTAGTCGAGGCGCTTGATCTTCCAGACGCCGTCTTCCTTGACGTAGTCGTTTTCGTAGATCCCGCTTTCCCAGAACTGCTGCGGCATGCCCTCGGGCTTGTCCCCCAGGATGTCATCGTGCCAGCCGCCTGCAAGAATGCCCCGGAACCGTCCCTTGGCGCTCTGACCGTCGTCAGAAATCGTGATCACGTCCTGCAGCTGGAAGTGGTCGAGCAGCAGCCCATGGACCGGGCCGCGCCGCCCTCCGGTGAACAGGTTCTGGAACCACGTTCCATAAAGCCGCATCACCCCTTCGTAGCCGACGTATTCGCCCGACAGGAACACGACCGCGCCGTCCTTCGCGAACAACCCGGCCACTTCTTCCGGCCGGTTGTAGTCGATGTAGTAGCCGTAGGCCCACTGCAGGCGACGGATCGCGTTGAGATCCTCAAGCTCGGTCACGCGCGCTTCGAGCGCGGCAAGGCGGGCATTCACATCGGTCATGTCTCGACTCTCCCCAGAGTTCTTCGGCAGGGCTAATATTGTAAGCAACACTAACAAATGTCGCCGTGATTGCGAGAGGGAAAAATGAAACCGATTCAAACCTTGCGCGCGAACTGCGCTGCGCTAGGTTTCTCGACTGACGGGAGCTGGAGAACCTGCGATGTGTGATGAGATCACCGAAGCCGAAAACGCTGCATTCTTCCTCAACCGGCGCGAGTTTGCAGGCCTCGGCGCAGGCGCTGCCGCGCTCGCCACGATCCCGGGCTGCGTCACCGCCGCAGAAGCGCCGACCTCCAGCCGCATGGTGACGATCGACACGCCCGACGGCAAGGCTGATGCCTTCTTTGTCTACCCCACCCGCGGCAAGCACCCTGCCGTGATCATGTGGCCCGACATCGCGGGCCTGCGCGATGCCTACAAGACCATGGGCACCCGCCTTGCCGCTGCCGGTTATGCGGTGCTGGTCGTCAACCAGTATTACCGCTCCAGCCCCGCCCCGATCCTCGAGTCACTGATGGCGTGGCGCTCTGACGCCGGGCAGAAGAAGCTTAAGCCCATGATCGCGGCAATCACGCCTTCGGGCACCACCTCGGATGCCGCTGCATTCGTGTCATGGCTCGACATGCAGAAGGAAGTGAACGCCAGGAAGCGCATCGGCTCCGCCGGCTATTGCATGGGCGGCCCCTTCACGGTGCGGACGGCCTTTGCCAACCCCGCTCGCGTCGGCGCGGCTGCCTCGTTCCACGGCGGCGGTCTCGTCGGGCCGGAGGCCGACAGCCCGGTCAACCTGATCGGCAAGACCCGCGCCGCCTATCTCTTTGCCATCGCCCAGAACGATGACGAGCGCGCACCCAAGGAGAAGACGCAGCTTCGCGCGGCAGCCGATGCCGCCAGCCGCCCTGCCGAGATCGAAGTCTACCCTGCCCAGCACGGCTGGTGCACCCTAGACGCCCCGATCTATGACCGTACTCAGGCAGAACGGGCCTGGGGCAGGATGCTCGACCTGTTCAAGGCAAACCTCTGAACCTCCGCCTATTCAAACACGACGAACGGAGCCCAGACGTGCGGATTGGCCGCATCCGGCAGGTCCGGATCGGCCATGGCGCGCAACATGGCCGTACGTAGCGCCTGCGCCGGCTTTCGCCCCTTCGCCGCCTCCTTGAGCACTGTTGCGGCCAGTACCGCCGCCGCATCGTCGCGTACGGGCCAATGCGAAAGCATCAGCGTTCGTGCCCCCGCGTAGCGGAATGCCTGTGCGAGGCCGGAATAGGCCGGGGCTGCCTCACCGTCGCCGGCAGCAGTGTTGCAGGCGGAAAGGATCACCCAGTCGGCATCGAGCCGTAGCGCGCCAATCTCTGACGCGGTCAGCACGCCATCGCTGCTTGATCCTCGCTCCGGTCGGGCCAGCACGAGCGCGGGCTCGGTAACGCCTTCCATTTCCCCGGCGACCAATGCATGCGTGGCAAACAACAGGACGCCGTACTGGTCCAGCCTGGTCTTGGCCAGTTGCTCTTCGCTTGCCTGGTCACCGGTAAGGACGGTTGCCTTGCCAACGCTGCGCGAGACGGCTTCAACTTCGGCCGAGCGCAAGGCGGGCAGCGAGGCGAGCGACTGCGCATCCGCCTGCCCCCCGCGAAAGACAGCACTTGCCAGGAGCGGCCCCTTCCTTGCCGCTTGCGCATCCGCCATGCTGGTGCCGAACGGTGTTGGCGCGCCCAGCGCCAGCATGGCCGAAGCAGCCAGCGCGCGCCGCGGCTGTGCTGTCCGCGCCTGCAATGACGCACCAGCCGACAAGGCATAGCGCATGACGAGAAACGGAGCCTTGCGACCGATCCTGTCGACCGGACGCTCCAGCAAGGTTGCGAACGGGATGGCTGCGGCATCACCACCAGCGACTATCCGCAAGGCCCCTGTCCTGCGCAAATCAGGTGCTATGCCTGCGAAGATCGCGCGATAGAGTTCGTGCGAGCTTGCCGCATCGAAGCTCCGCTGGTCGAGCGCGCGACGCAACCGTGCCGCGCTCGACGCAAAGCTCGCGCGGCTAGGTTGCATCCGCTGCACCACGGCCCGGTCTGGCGAGACCAGCAGGACGAAGGCCGACGTCAACGCCGGAACGACCGCCAGGACAGCCTCGTCCTTTGCCAGCGTGCTCCTGATATCGGCCAGGGGGACGCCTTGGCGAGCGGTAAGCGCGGCCCAGGCAGGATAGCTGCGGGCGATACCGGCACGCTCCTGCTCCAGCGTGGCAAGCGCCACATCGCGAGCCGTACGGGCCGATTGCACGTCGCCGCCATTTCCCAGCAGCAGCAGATAGACCGAATTGGCACGACGGTAGGCCATCTCGGCATCCTGAAGAGTGCGTATGCGCGCTGCCAGCCCGGGGTCTGAAGTCCCCGCCCGGGCCGCGGCAAGCCGTGTCGCCCGCGCAACCTTCGATCCTACCAGCACCTGCGATGCATCGGCCGCCAGTTGAACATCACCATTACGCAGTGCCAGCCGCATTGCCAGTTCCAGCGACAGGCGGTCTGCCAGCACGAGCTCGCCATCCGCACTCGCATCGAGCCGGTCGGTCACCGCGCGAACAAGCGCATAGCCCGGACTTCCGCCGCATTCGGCCGCCGCAATGCCAAGCAAGGCGCCGATAGCGCATGATTGCGCCTTGCCCAGCACGGGCGCTCTTGGGCTGGAGGCGACCGCAAGATGTGCTGTCGCGGCGGCGACCGCACCAGCTTCGTCGCCACTGTCGAGACGCGCCAGCGCTACCGATGGCAGAAGGGTTTCGGCCGTCCCTGCCGCCCTGGTCTTTTCCCAGATCGCGTAGGCCGCATCCAGCGATTGGCGCGCATCGGCCACCTTGCCCTGCCCCAATTGGGCATGCCCGAGAAACGTCAAGGTGCGAAGGCGGTCCGTAGGCGCCGCAAGCGCGCCAAGCTTGTCCTGCGTCGACGTTGCCCCCGACAGGACGCTCACGGCCTCGTCATAGCGCCCGAGATCGGCCAGCAGCCCTCCCAGCGAGGTCAGGCCGGCAGCAAAGTTGACATCGCCGGTGCCAGTGGTGGCGACGCGGATATCGAGCGCATGCCGCGCCACCTCCACCGCCTCACTCCGCTTGCCTCCACCTGCCAGCACCAGCGCCAGCGTCTCGACGGCGCGGACATGCCCCAGGTCGGTCTGCGGCACATGTTGCTTGACCTGCTCGGCTGCAAGCCGCGCCATAGCTTCGGCCTCTTCGAGCCGCCCTGCCCGCGACAGGCGCAACGCCAGATTGTACCGCGCGCTGATCGTCGCCGGATGGAACTCGCCCACGGCGCGCACCCGGGCAGCCAGGCTCGCTTCCTGCGCCTTGACCGAGGCATCGTACTGCCCGAGCTGCATGTACGCGATCGCCAGCGTGTAGCCGATGTTGGATTCGCTCATGTCGAGCGCCGCAGACGACGGCCCCTTGCCGCGCCGCTGCGCCAGATAGGCCGCCCCCTCTCCAAGCCGATCGGCCGCCTGCTGGAACAAGGCCCGGCGGATCGCCACGTCACCGGCAAGGGCAATCGACTGCACATAAGCGTCGGGCGCGAGATCGCGATAGGGCAGGATAACCTCGCGCGCACGCTCGGCATCGGCCAGGGACTTGTCGATCTCTCCTGCCTCGCGCGCATAGCTGGAACGCGCAACAAGAGCACGGGCCAGATAGGGTGCCGTATCCGGCCCCATCGGCAAACCCTCCGCCGCAGCAATGATGGCTTCGGCCGCTTTCAGGCTGGCATCGAAATTGGCCTGGTTGGGATTCGCGTTTTCCCGGTTGATTGCCGCAGTCAGGACTTTGTCGAGCGCGGCGAGCGATGCAGCGGACTTAGCTACGGCATGATTTGGCACCAGTGCAAGACAGGCAAGGCCCGAGACGGCGGCCAGCGCAGCCCTGCGCATCCGAGAAGCCCGCATCTGTGCCCACCCCGTTTCGAAATCCATCCCGCCTTGCTGGATAAGCTAGACGCACGGGACTGTCGATCATCGACAATCAATCGGCATGAAGAGACGTCCATCTGCGCAGCAAAAGCGCGAACCGGACCAAGCCGGAATGCCGCACACCGCCTCGCAAGGCGAATACGCAATCTTCAAAAAGGATGTTGGACCTGATGGCGGATGACCGCCCGATCAAGAAATGGTGCCAGAAGAGGGACCGTGACGTGCGAACAAGGCTTTATATCACAATGCTTTGTTGCCCTGATTCGCTGATTCGATACCGTCAAAAATACCGTATCGCGCTTTGGCTTGGTCCTCGATGAGGACTCAAATCGCTGCCCGCAGTGTTTCGATGCTCAGCGGCCTCCCATATAGCTGTCGGCCCGTGCCCTGGCCAGAAGGGCTTTGAGCGCATCGACCGTCACCAGTGTGCACCTGCCGATCTTGATCGTCTCCAGGTCGCCCGAGGCGATCAACTCGTAGAGCTTCGACCGGCCTATTCCGGTCATCCGCACCGCATCGGGAATCCGGACGGCGAGCGGCTCCGCGCCGTTGGTTCGGATTGCCTTGGGGCTACGATCGAACGGGAGCGCGAGCTGTTCGTCGCTGGCAGGCGACTTGGCTTCCCGGCGCTTCATTCTCCCTGCTCCTGCGCAAGCTTGTCGAGCTGCCGTTTATGCGCTTCGTGGACTTTAGTCCTGAGCGTGGCATCCGGATGGGCAAGCAGAAGGCCATCGAGAGCGCACATGATGAAGATCAGCCGGCGCTTGATGAACTCAGCGTTCTGCCTCGCCTCCTCGCGCAGCTCTTGCCCCTGGAAGAGGTCTGTGACGATGGCCCCGATCCACTGGCTGCGGCTCTGCTTGGCGCGGGTGGCTTCATCCTGAACCCAGGCGGCGACATGCTTGGGCAGGTAGGTCTGGATGGAAACATTGCGTGTCATACTGGACTCCATGTTGGTGGAGCCTGGAACACACTGCGAAAGGCAAGTTTGTTCTACTTATGTTCGAATGGGCCGTCAAGCCTGCTGAAGATGCCGCATTTCCTCGCCTTTCGGCCTGATGTGATTTGCGGGCAAACCCAAGTCTGCCGGCAAGTCAGATTTGACGGAGAAGTTGCCATTTTCTCAGGATATAAGCAAGATATTGATATTATAATGGTTTTATAAAAACCTCACCTGCGATTTGTCGCGTTCGGTGTGCTCTACACTGTGCCCAACTTTTGTGGCGGGTCCCGGATTTGTCCCTGGTATACCACGCGCCCGTCCTGCGATGCCTTACCTGCGGGACGGCATGTGCCAACCTCGCCGACATCTGAACTTGGCATCGACTCGCCAGGCGGTATGATGCGTGGAAGCAAAAGCTGAATATCGCTGTGGGTTTAGCCGCGAGTATTGGTTTTGCTTTCCGTTTAAGGGGGGCTGATCTTGACGACTTCGTTTCAAACCAATCCTGTGTCGTTGAAAGATCTCATGCGCGAATGCCATGAGGGGAAGTTGCAGCTTCCAGATTTTCAGCGCGGGTGGGTTTGGGATCAGGACCGGATCATCGATCTGCTTGCCTCAATCTCTGAAGGTTTTCCTGTCGGCGCCTTGATGACATTGGATGCGTCGGGTGAGGTTTCTTTTGCTGTGCGACCCGTGGAAGGCGCTCCTGCACCGATTAAGCCTCTTGAAGCATATTTGCTCGATGGCCAGCAGCGGATGACCTCGCTCTATCAGTCGACCTTCTCGCCTGTGCCTGTGTCTACGCAGACGGCCAAGAAGCGGCCGATCAAGGTGCATTTCTATTTCGACATCCGCGCCGCTCTCGATCCGGATGTGGCGCGATCCGATGCCGTGATCGCCGTGCCGGAGGACCGGATCATCCGGGAGAATTTTGGCCGTGACGTGAAGCTTGATCTGTCATGCGAGGAGCACGAATTCGAGGCGCTGCATTTTCCCATCGATCGGATTTTCGATGAGAACCGGTGGCAGATCTCAGCAGCACAATGGATGGCGAAGGACCCTGTTGCCCGGCAGGAGAAATGGGAGCTCATCAATCGCTTCGCCCAAGAGGTCGTGAACAACTTTACGTCCTACCACGTGCCTGTCATCAAACTTGGCAAGGACACGTCGCGGGCCGCCGTTTGCCTCGTGTTCGAGAAGGTCAATACCGGGGGCAAGCCGCTCGACGCCTTCGAGCTTGTCACTGCCATGTATGCGTCGGAGGAATTCCATCTCCGCGACGATTGGAAAGCCCGCCGCGACCGCCTGATCAACCAGAAGGTGCTTGCGAAAATTGAGCCTGTTGAGTTTTTGCAGGCCGTTTCGCTGCTTCATACCAAGGAACGCCGAGACGAAGCGATTGCCGCCGGATTGGAGCCACCCGCGATCAGCGCCACGCGCAACAGCCTGCTGCAGGTGCCATTGGCCGCCTACCGGAAGTGGGCAGACAAGGTTGAGGCCGGATATGTGGCTGCCGCGAAGTTCCTCCATTCCCTGAAGATCTTCAACTCGCGCGACCTGCCATACCAGACGCAACTGGTGCCGTTGGCCGCGATACTCGCTGAGCTCGGCACGGCCTGGGAAAACGATGCCGTGCGCCAGAAGCTGGCCAAGTGGTACTGGTGCGGTGTTTTCGGCGAACTCTACGGATCGGCAGTGGAAAGCCGCTTCGCGCTCGACATTCGGGACTTCTCGCCCTGGATCAATGGCGGAGCCGAACCGCAAACGGTCCAGCGCTCAAGTTTCGAGGAAAAGCGCCTTCGCACTCTCCGCTCGCGTCTGTCCGCAGCGTACAAGGGCGTCCACGCCTTGCTGATGAAGTCCGGGGCCGAGGATTTCAAATCTGGCCAGCCCTATGACCAGACCGTGTTCTTTGATGAGAACGTGGACATCCACCACATCTTCCCCGAAGCTTGGTGCAAGAACCAGAAGATAGAGCCCGCGATCTACAACAGCATCGTCAACAAGACCCCGCTGGCGTCCGCCACCAACCGTATGCTGGGCGGTGTTGCTCCGTCGGCCTACCTTGGCCGATTGACGAAGGGGAATGACAGCAACCCACCCATCGCAGCTGATCGGCTGTCTGCCATTCTGGCAAGCCACGAGATTGACGAGACGCTGCTGGCTTCAGACGATTTCAACGGCTTCATGGATAAGCGTCGTTCCAGCCTGCTGTCTCTGATCGAAGCTGCGATGGGTAAGGAAGCCGTGCGCGAGAGCATCCTGCCGATGAACCAGGATGACGATTATTATGGCGAGGAGGAACTGGAGGTAGCGGCTTGACGCCGACGCCAGACCGTCCCCTCACGCTCCATCACCAAGGCATTGCATGACTCCGCAGGAATTTCTCAACAAATGGCGCCAAGTCGAGCTCAAGGAGCGTTCGGCGTCACAAAGCCATTTCATTTATCTCTGCGCCTTGCTGGGTGTGCTTGATCCCATCACCAACCTGTACAACGCTCGCCCCGCCTGGCTCGACCATGCCCACCGCGTGCTCGATGAAGCGGTGGCCGATGCCTATGGCTGGGGCGATGATTTCCGCGCCGGCCTGCTGACCGACGACGAAATCCTCGCCCGCCTGTTCCGGCTCAATCAGAAGCGGGCGGGCAAGTGAGCAGATTCGACATTATCGAAGCTATGCGCCAACTTGGTCTGGAAGGCGCTCTCGCCATTGAGAGCAACTTGCAGACGATCTCCGACCTTGTTGATTTCCACTACGACGATCACCAGCGTTTGCAGACCATCCGACGCGGGCTTCAGACATATCATCATCCACTTGCGCGCTCGATAGTTGCAAAGATCGATTCACACCTATCCAGCTACGGTGATTTCGAATCTCATGATCCAGATCATGCCGAAGACTCGCTTCCGAGCGCAATACCAGCATCCGAGGTAAGACAAGTGAATCGTCCACTGTTCAACAAGTCACTGGAAGATCTCACGGAGATAGTCACCCGGAACTTCGGAAACCTTGCCGAGCTTGATCTGGTCCGCTGTGAGTTGGTCCACCGGCATAGCGATGGCGCGAGGCGACTGCTGAGCGGCGTCGAACAGCGGATCGCCGCGTTGAAGGAAGCCAAGCCGGCACCGGGTAAATCCGAGGCGGCCTCGCCGAAACCAACACCGCCGCGCCATCCGCAAATGCGGCAATGGACGGATGAGGCCGTCGCCAAGCTGCGGGCCAAACTGATCGACCTGTCACGCCGGTCACCATTGATCGCGTTCAAGCACACTTCGCGCAGCGCCAGCCAGCTGAGGTTCGTCGACGAGCGCCCCGATCTGCTGTTCGAGCAGCTGTGCGCAGGAAGCATGGGCTTCGAACCCCTGCCGGGGGAGGAGCAGACCCCGGCCGATGAGCGAACCCCGACGTTCGGCATCGCCTATGAGCGTGCGCGGCTGACTGACCCGGAGTTCCTTGTCGCAACCGAAAAGCTTGGCGACGCCGAAGGCGACGTGCGTGCCTGGCAGGAAGCCGAGCGTGGCCTGCGCACCCGGGTTCGCCAACAGCTTGGCCTGCCCAAGCTGGACTATGGCAAGGGCCTGGACGTCGCGGCGCTGGCGCGCGCGCACGGGTTCGACCCCTCATATGAGCTCAAGATGAGCGACGACGGCGATGTCGCCGCTCATCACGAGGATGACCAGATCCGCGTGCTGCTGACGCGCAAGGAGCTCGACCGACGGCTGAAGTCCATCGACGACCGCGCCACCAGCCATTTGCGCGAAACGGGGCACCATACGCTCCACCTCGCCTTCGGATTCGTGCAGTGGTTCGAGGACGATGAATCCGATGTTGCCTCGCATGCACCGTTGCTGCTGTTGGCGGTCAAGCTCGCCAAGGACGAAGGGCGGGCGAAGAAGGACTATCGGCTCAACGTCTGGGAAGGCGGGCTCGAGGTCAACGTCGCCCTGATCGAGAAGGCACGCGAGCATTGGGGGCTTACCCTTCCCGCCTTGCGCGAAAATGAGACGCCGGAGTCCTATTTCGTGCGGGTGAAGGCGGTGCTCGCCCAAGGGCAGCGGCTGACCCTGCGGGCCTTTGTCACGCTCTCGGTTCTGCCGCCGATGATCCTGTGGCGCGATCTCGATCCCGAAAAATGGCCCGACGGCGCCTTTGCGTCGCACCGATTGCTGCCGGGCCTCGTCGGAGCTGCAGAGATCGCCGGAGTCGATGGTGACGACACCATTATCGACATCGACGATCCGGTGCATGAGGCACGTGTTCCCGCGCTCATCACCGATGCCGATGCTTCGCAGCACAAAGCCATCATGGACATGGCCGCTGGCCGTGACATGGCGATCGAAGGCCCGCCGGGAACGGGCAAGTCACAGACGATTACCAATATGATCGCCACCGCCCTTTCGCAGGGCAAGCGCGTGCTGTTCGTAGCCGAGAAGCAGGCTGCGCTCCGCGTCGTTTCCGACCGGCTCAGGGTCGCCGGCTTCGGTCCGCTGCTCCTCGAGCTTCATGGCGACAAGGCAAGCCGGGCCGAAGTCTACGCTGGCGTGCGCGAGCGCATCGGTGCCGCGCCGCGGCTCGACGCGCGCGCGCTGGAGGAAAAGCGGAGCGAGCTTCGCCGGCATCGTGATCTGCTCCGGCGCTATCTCTCGCTGGTCCGCATGCCCCTGGGCAAAAGCGGGATGACGGCACATGCCTTGGCCTGGCGGGAAATCCGTCTGCGCAAGCTTTTCGGCCGTGACCAGGTCAGGGCGGTTGAGGCACGGTGGCAATCCAAGGGCGTGACCGAGCTCAATCCGGCCACGTTGAAGGAGAACCGCGAGGTACTGGCGCAATTCGGGAAGGCCTTGCTCGCCACGCAGCCACGGGAGGGGGGTGCAGCCACTCGCTGGACGCTGGCGGAAAAGCTCAACCCGTTTGACCAGAGCGCGGCGCTTGATGCCGCCGCCGCCGCCGGGCAGGCTGCAGGTGCAGTTGCCGAAGTCGCTGCTCGGCTCGCCGAACTAGGCATTGTTTTGCCAGCGCCTGGAGAGGATGAAATCCCAGAAGCTAGCGAGCAACTGTCGGCTCTCCCTACGTTCACCTGTTCTGACGAAACGATTGTCGGGGCGGCGCTTCATCATCGTTCCGCATGTCTGGAGCTTTTGTCGGCGCAGGCTGAGTGGCAGAAACTACGGGATGACATAGCAAATGACGTAGAGCGCCCCGAGTCTGTTTCCTTGGTGGCCGCACAAACCTTGGCTGCAGCCTTGCGCGTCAACCGCTGCCCGAAGACACTTGCCGATGCGCGGCACGTTCAGGCCCTGCATGAACGGCTCGGCGCATCGCTGACCGGAGCTGGTCGCGACCTCGAGCGTTTGAGCGATAAGTTGGCGGAGGGAGCGGGCACCTCCACCGGGAAGGCCCAAAAGGTCGCTCTGACCTTGGCCCGGATCGGGCAGGCTAATCCATCGATTAGTGCTCTTCTGTCAAACAGCCTTGTTGAGGCAGCGTCAGACGGAGTGATCGCCGCTGCCTCGCGCGAGGCAGCGGCACTGCTGGCGGAGCGCGAGGCCGTTGTCGCGCTGCTTCAGCCTGACGCGCTAAACGTGGACCCGGCCGAATTGGAAGAGCTTTCGGACACTATCGAATCCACGGGGGCGGTGGCGCGGCTCTTCAGCAGCAGGTATAAGACCGCATGGCGGCGCGCGGGTCGGATCTGCACGGACGCCTCTGACCGTCTCCAAACGGCGTTCCTCTTGCGCAGAGTGGCCAGCTACATCCGGGGGCGGCGGACGTTCCATGATGATAACAAGGCCCGGGCGCTATTCCCGGCGATGCTTTGGGATGGTCATGAAAGCGATTTCGGATCGCTCGCCGCCGCGCGAGCTCTAATTGGCGAAGCAGCGGCTCAACTCGCGACGCTAGACGAGGCAGGCGCACTGCGTGGCTGGCTAGCCGCTGATGAAACGGAGCGCCAAACGCTGTCCGCCAGTTGCGATCGGCTCGCCGGCTTGCTCGCTGAAATGGTCGAAGCAGGTCTGGCGGACGTCGCGCTCGGTGATTTGGGGGATAACTGTTCCTCCAGAGCGACCGAGATGCAGAGCATTACCGAAGCCAGCACAGCAATGGGCCTGAGGGTTGATGCTCCTTACCGCCGTGAGACGGGCGGGACTATTGCGGAAGCAGTGCTACAGTTGCATGCGGCGAAGGGCGCCTTTGACTCGCTTCACGATCAGCCCATGTTCAGCTGGGTGGGAGACGTGACGGAGCCCCTCCACAACCTGCAATCTAGCTTGGCAGAGCTTGAGGCTTTGCGTTCGGTTGGCGGCCCTATCAACATTCCAGCGCTAATCAGCGGAACCGCTACGCCAGTCGCGTTGCTCTCAGCGGTTAAAGCTTTTGCATCGGAGCTGCACCGTGTCGTTGAGAGTTGGGAGACCGCATCCGATCAACTCTGGGACGAGGCCGAACTCGACACTGCGGACCTGTGTGACGAGCTGAACTGGGAACAGGCATCGACCATACTTCGCGAACTTAGCGCTGACCGGCGGGGGATTAGCCTGGCCGCAGACCTTCTAAAATACCGAGCGGCGGTTGCGGCACGCGACCTCACGCCGTTCGCAGATGCTGCAACGTCGAAGGAAGCACCCGCTGACCTGATTGGCGATCTCTATGAGCTGGTCGCAGTCTCGGCGCTCTTGCGCTCTTATCTAGGGGGCGACGGGCAGGAGCTTGGACGTCTTGGCAGCCTGTCGCTCGATGCGGCAAGGCAGTCGTTCAAGCGGGTCGACAAAGACCTTCACAAGCTCGAAGCCGCAGCGATCGTTGCGCGGCGCCTTTCTGACAAGCCGCCAATAGGAATCGGGTATGGAAAGAAGGCCGACTTCACGGAGCTGCGCTTGCTGGAAAACGAGGTGGGACTCACCCGGCCGCGAACGCCGCTCCGCGATGTTGTGCACCGCGCCGGTCAGGCGTTGCAGGTGTTGAAGCCTGTCTGGATGATGTCGCCGACATCCATTGCCCAATTCATCCGTCCCGGATCGCTTAATTTCGACCTACTCATCATCGACGAAGCCTCGCAGATGCGGCCGGAATTCTCGGTGAGCTGCATCATGCGAGCCGATCAGTTCGTCGTCGTGGGCGACGCCAATCAGCTACCGCCTAGCGACCATTTTCAGGTGGCCAGTCTGGATGACGGGGACGACGATGGCGACGGGGTAGGGGTCAATGACGGGACCGAGTCCATCCTGGACCTCGCGAACCAGCGGTTCCGGACAAAGCCGCGCCTGAAGTGGCATTACCGCTCCCAACACGAAAGCCTGATCCAGTTTTCAAATCGTGAGTTTTATCACCGCGATCTCGTCGTGTTCCCCAGTCCGATGGCGAACGATGACGCGCTCCTGGGCGTGAAATGCTTCTACGCCCCCTCCTTCTACCCGGACACGGTCTACGAGTCCTCCATCAACCAGCGTGAGGCGGAGTTGGTGATCGAGCAGGCCTTTGGCCTAATGCAGACCCATCCCGAGCGGTCCATCGGGATTGTGGCGATGAATGCCAAGCAGACGGAGCTGCTCCAGAACGAGTTCGACCGGCTGATCGTTGAAGAGGAGCGGGTCCGCAAATATGTCGAGGCCTTTGCCGGGACGATCGACGAGTTCTTCATCAAGAACCTTGAAAATGTTCAGGGCGACGAGCGCGACATCATCCTGATCTCGACTGTCTACGGCCCCGACAAGAATGGAGCCGTGCGGCAGAACTTCGGCCTCATGAACCGTGAGGTCGGTTGGCGGCGCTTGAACGTCCTGGTCACCCGGGCGAAAATGTCCTGCCGCCTGATCACGTCCCTACGGCCAGACGACGTGAAGGTGACCGAGAAGTCGTCAAGGGGCGTGATCGCGTTCAAAAGCTATCTGAACTATGCTCACGGGGGCGCCCATTACGAGGATGCGGCTGGCGGCGAGACCGACAGCGACTTCGAGATTTTTGTCGCCGATGCATTGCGAGGAGGCGGCTACGACGTTGTGTATCAAGTGGGCGTCGAAAAATTTAGAATTGATCTTGGAGTGCGACATGCGAGCTGCCCAGTAGGGTTCATCGCCGGCATCGAGTGCGACGGTGCGCCATACCACTCAGGCTTGAGCGTCCGCGACCGCGACCATATCAGACAGACTATCCTCGAGAACCTTGGTTGGAACATCTATCGGGTGTGGTCGACTGACTGGTTTACCGATCCTGCACGCGAAACAGCAAAGCTGCTGTCATGGCTGCAACAGGTTCGCGAACGGATTGCTCGAGAGCTTGGTTCACAGGCGCAGCCTGCCCAAGTGCTCAAGCCAAAGAAGCGGAGCGCAGCTGCGCCGGTCCCGCCGATTGAAAGCCGACCGACAGTTGACGCGTCAGAGACCGTTGTTGCCTCGGAAGCACCCGCTGCCGACACCCCGACCGGCCCGCGTGAACCACGGGGGCGTGAGCTCCGATCAATCGGAGATTTCCAGACTTATGAGGCGATCAGGGGCAATCTCTACGAGATATGGAGAGGCGAAGCATTCCTGGGCGAGGTTGAGGTGGTGCGCCGTGCTACCTCAGCGCCGCGGCTTTACGGCGATCGTGCGATGGCGGCCCAATCCGAGTATGAGGGGCGGGTCGAAGCAACGGGCGACGCCTTCCGGTCCTATGACTTGTACGCCGCTATGCGCGAGGTAGCATCGCGCGCAGGTCGTGAGCCAGAGGAAGATTGAAACTTACTCTTCAACCAACGCCGCTGATTTTACCTGCTGTTTGTTTCAGTGCTTGAAGCAATGCTCTCGATGCCAGGCCAGGAAGGCCGGATGTGGGCGCTCTAGAGGTCGCTGTGGTGGGATGGCGAAGCCGGTCCTGTTGATCAGAGAGCGGATGCTGTCGGGGTCGTTCGCCTGCCGGCTGACGAGAATCTCAAGGTCGTCATTCAATCCGATCAGGCCCCTATCGAACATCCAGTGGACGGTCCCTGAAAGGGCAATCCCATTCGTCACGATGTCCGGCCCGCCACGATCCACGGGCCGGATATGGGCTGCCTCGACCTCGGCCCGGCCGCCGCCATTGATCAGCTTCAGCCCGGTTACCGCGCAGCGGGCATCATAGGCCTCGACAACACGACGGCGGAACAGGCGGTCACGGACCAGTCGTGAACCGAGATTTGCCACGCGGTCGCGTTCGATCTCGAACTGGAACGGTGAGCGCTCCTCGCGCAGCAGGTTCTCGGGCGTCTCGTCGATCCTCGGCAGGAAGCCGTCATCTTCCGCGAGGCCAAGGTCGATGATGCGGTTGAAGTCCTCGATAGATAGGGGCCTGACAGCGGATTGGGCGCGCCCCGAAATCTTCCCCTGCTCGTTGAGAACTCCACGTTCGACTAGCCCCAGGGGACCGTTGAACGCGACCGGGTTGGGGAAGTCCAGGTAGGTCCCGGGTTCGATCAGGGCGAGATACATGTCCCTGGCGGTCGGGTCCGGCACGACATGAGCTACTTTGGCCACCGCAAAGTATCCGCGCGTGTCGCGGATCTTGCTTGGCTCGTAGTAGATGATCCAATCGCCAATACAGGCGCTGACGCGGGTCAGGTATTGTCGCGGGAACTGGTACTGCTCCGCCGGGCTGTCGTCGTAGATAGAGTCCGTGCGATGAACGAAGATGCCTTTGGTCATGACGCTCCCGCTTCCCTGTCAGCAGAATAGGCGCTTGCGCCTATCATCGGTACGTCGTCCGTAGGCGCGTCAGCGGTGTCGGGCAGGCCTTCCTTTTCGGCGTGCGCCCTGACTTCGGTTGCCCGCTCCTCGATCTCCTTGGCGAAGACTTCCAGCATCGGGGAACCTGCTGGCATTGCTGCTACCTCCTCGACCGCTGCGGGCAGTTCGCGCAGCAACCGCGCCGTCACCTGTTCCACCCGCTGCACCGTCCCCCGCGCTGCCAGTCCTGCGGCTTCTGCCATGCGGCGCCAGTGGCGGCCGAAGATGTGCTGGGCGTGGTTCTGGGTGATGTTCGCCCAGGCAAGGCCGGACATCAGGTCATAGAGCGGGGCAAGCTGTGGCGCGCCCGGGCCGAGCAGGATCGAGTAGTTCTTAGCGTGGGAGTCCACGTTGCCGATGGCCGCGTTGAAGATCACGGCGTCGAGCAGCCGGTTGATATCGCGCGCGGTCATATGCTGGCGGACGAGGGCGAACATGTCTGCAATCGAAGGACCGCGCGTGCCGGTGCCGTTGAACTCATACTTGGCGGCGGGCGGACGGCCGAGGGCCTGGCAGAAATCCTCCTGATGCAGGCGGCGGACATTGTTGCCGGTGCCTGTCCGATCATAGCGCTCGACCAGCAGGTAGCTGCGTTCCCCTGCAACGCCGGTCGTCACCGGCGCGACGTTGAGGCCGATGCGGCGGGCGAGGACCATGCACAGCGCCTCGTTCTGGACGCTGCCGGGCAGGCGTGGATTGTCAGGCTTGAGGATATGTGTCGACGGCGCACCGTTGATCGGCACGGCGATCTGACCGTTGATGATCGCCACCGGCAGCTTTTCCTGGGCGCCGGCGAGGCTCATCGATACGCCGTCTTCGCCCACCAGAAATGGCCGCGCGGGCAATTCCTCGATGATCCGTTCAAGTGCAGCAGCATCCGGGATCGGGCGATAGCCTTGCTCGCCGCGCAGTTGCTGCGGTGCGATGCTGAGTGCGCCTGCCAGATCGTTGCCGGTCCGTGCTATCAGGCCGAGCACGTCCTCTGGTGCAGCGCCGAGCGCGCGCGTCATGGCGCGCAGGGGTTCGCCTTCCGGCAGGAGGTTCATCAGCCAGGGAAGAACTCGATCCCCCTCATAGGGTTCTGGCCGGATGGGCATGGCCAGCGAGACCGAGAAGTTGTCAGCGGATGAACCCCACGCATCCGCATAGGCAAGGCGGGTGCCCTGCGCGTCCGCGCTGATCGTGGCGACTAGGCGGTCTTCGTAGTGAACGGGAAGGTCCACGGTCAGGCCTGCGAAATGCCGGTCGCGGTGAGCCGCAAGCCCACAGCCTTGGCGGCGGCGAGTGCCTTGCCGAGTTGCGCGGTGGGCTTTCCTGCTTCCAGATCGACAATGAAGCGTTCGCCGCTGTTGATTGCGAGCGCCAGCTCCCGCTGGGTAAGGCCAAGGGCCTTGCGGGCCGAGGCGACGGCTGCGCCGAATTGGGTTGCGTTGTCGATCATGTCAGTCTTACCGAGCGGGAAGTTCTCATATGTGCTGTAGAGTTTCAAGAGCATTTCTTCCCGATCGGGAAGGAAGTCCCTTGATGTTGAGGTCTATCCGGAAATTCTTACCGCTCGGTAAGTTTATTGGTGGCTGAGCGGATGTTCCGTGCTATTGAGTCGCCCGTGAAAAACTCTGAAGCCTTTGGGAATGCGTGGGTTTTAGCGGATTTG
>NZ_LSIA01000297.1:0-23562 GCF_001556015.1 Novosphingobium sp. CCH12-A3
CGACCAGCCGGTCTGCCACCTGTTCCTTGCCGACGATTCCGATGATTCCGCACATGTGGGGATGGGCTTTCGCATAAGAGTTACGTCACATGGACGCCCGGCACATTGGCCGCGCGATCCTTGGCTTTGGTGTTGCCGCAGGCCGCTTTCACTGCCCCGTTGCCGGTATGGACCAGTCGCTCTCTAATCCCCAATCCGGAAATTGACACCCCTTAGATGAGGGCGTGCCAGGCGAGGAACTTGCTTGATGCAGGCCGGTCCAGCCCCCAAAAATGTGTCAGAGCCCATTTCCTCACGGAGAAGTCCGAAACAAGAACGAAAACTCAACTCGCCGGTTACGCGCCGACGATGCGGGGAGACAGAACGGGTTCGTGCCGATGCAAGGATCTATGGGGCGTGAGCTTTCGTATTGTTTCCGGACGATGGGGCCAGTCCTTCAATCTCGCGCCGGATCGCCGTCGCCCTTGCGGAGGCAGAAGCGTGCGTCGGGCTTCGCAGGATTCCCCCGCTGTAGCGTTTTCCTGGTCCTTCCCAGAACTGTACTGCAAGCTCGGGATTGTAACCGGCATTGGCCAACAGGTGGACGCTCAAGCGATCAGCTTCATCTTCTGCAGCGCGGATAAGCTTGCCGCTTCTCCCATAGGCAGACAGAGCAGTGTATCTTACATTCAGGCTCTCGAGCTTTTGGCGGTGCCCGAGAACCACGTGTGCCAGTTCATGGGCCGCAATGACGGCCACAAAATCGTCGGTTTGATCATCGAGGAAATGCGCCGAAAGCTGAACAATTTCTCCGTCTGAGAGGCCGAGGTCCGCCTTGTCGAAGGTTACTTCCCAGCGAGCTCGACAGGTCCGTTGAGGTTGCAGCGAGACAACTCTCGGTGCTGTCTCCCCATTGCGTTGTATCGTGATGTTGATAGGCGCATCGGCAGATTGCATAAGCAGCAATCGCTCTGCCTTGTCGCGATCCATGCTGCTACGTTTGGCGGAGCCGTCCAAGGGCAGTGCGATATCGTTGATTGCGACTATTCCATCACCCACTTTCAAGCCTGCAGTTGCTGCCGGGCTATCAGATAAAACCAGTTCGACTGCTACCGGGGCAGGGAAGTACCCCGCTTGGGCCAACGATGCCGCAAAGTGCCTGTCATATTGACTTTGCGCATGCAGAATGAGTCCCGTGAACGGCATCTGGTTACGGCAAATGGCGGCGTTACCGGTAATCAGCCTGCGCATGATCATCGACAGTCGCAGATCTTGCTCCCTGACTGCATAAAAGGGCTCAAGCGTGTTTGCCCTCTCCAATGGCGCGCGCGCTGCAGTGGGATTGGCAAGCTGAAGCGCTGCCACAATGGCAACGATGTGGTGTTTCCTTAATCCATTGTGCATCCCTGGATCCGCTCCGGATGTTCGAGTTCTGGCTAAGGCACAGCTTGACTTAGCGTCATAATGACTTCGGTTCGCCGAACCCGCGCAGGCCGTCGACCGTCGTCCAGCGGCATCGACCGGACAAATCGTGCGTTATCCTCCAGTGCGCGTAGCACTGCTCTTTGATTTGCTGAGAACCCGATTTTGGCCGGTCCGGCCACTGGACGCGCGAAAACCGGCCTTTCCGGGGAAATGATGCTTGGCCGCCAAGGATCATGCTTTTGATGCCTTTGCTTCCAACAGGGTCAGGCGCTCGAGACAGACCGTGTGCACCACGCGGCCCAGTTCCTCGACCTGCTCACCGAGCCAGGACAATTCCTCGGCGGTAATGCGATAGTGCCTGGAGTAGCGGGCCTTGACGTAGGCCTCCTTGAGTTTCTCGAACATCGCGCGCTGCTTCCGGTTATCCGAAGGCCAGACGTAGGTCAGGCGACGATCAATCCGTTCCGCCTGAGTGCGTAGAAACGAAAGGTTGTGCACGTGCGGTGTGTAGAATGTGACAACTAAGAGCACGCAATGGTAGAGGCGCTCAGCCGCTTGGTGGAGGTCGAACGCAGCCTTTCTGAGATCGCCGTCACCCACTGCATGACGAAAACCTCTCACAAAACTTTGGGCGCTGGGGATCCAATCCTCGAAATACTCTTTCGCCATTGCCAGCGCCTGCTCTGGCGTCTTGGGCTTGGGGCTGTGCAGTTCGGTATCGTCAGCCTCGTAAAGCGCGATGCCGTCCCTGGCGACGTCCATGAAGAAGTAGCGGCCATGCGCGAGCCCATCGTTCACCTCACCGAGCGTGTGGACGATGAAGTTCACCGGGGTCTTCAATGTTCCGGTGATCCCGTACTCTCGCATGAGGCGGTCATCGAGCCGGGACCAGTACTTGACCCGGTCGGTCAGGTCCTTGTGGTTGACGATGATCAGCAGGTCGAAGTCCGACTTGTACCCCTTGGCAGTATGGGGTTCATCGACCCAGCCTCCGCGCGCGTAGCTGCCATAGAGAATGACCTTGAGTATCCGCCCGGCCTTGCGGCGCGCTGCGCTGGCGCAGGCAGTCACGTCTTCGAACTCCTCGAAGATCAACTGCAGCACCCGCTCCAGCTCGCGCCGCTTGTTGGCGGGAAGATGATCAAGATCGCGTCGCATCACAAAAGTTACCCTGTCGTTCCCAACCCGGAATGGCAAGCGCGCGACGGGACCCTGCCGACCGCCGCTGCATCAAACCGACCTCCGTCTTCGAGGCCCCCGCTCCACTCCGCGCCAACCCGGATTGCGGACATGATTGCTCATAAAGTAGCATCCGAAAGCTCGGGCAAGGACATCACCGGAACAGTCACCGAATCCGTGGCGACCAGGTGCCGACTAGTTGTGGAGGAATTTGCTTTCAGTTCAGGCCAACGCTTCGATGGACATACCATCGCCGGACGAACAGCTCCAAGGATTTAGAAAGAAACGACTATTCCGGTGTCTACGCTACGGATCTCCAGCCTTCCAGTCGCTGCATCGCGGCAGCCGATCCGAAGACAATCCCGATGGCAGCACAATCAGCGATCCAGTCGATCCCGTCTGAACTGCGCCTAAGGGCAGGCAACAGCTGAAGACATTCGATCAGGGCCCCAAGCGTAGCGAGAGCCAGGGCAAGCACCAACTTGCGCTGCTTTGGAAAGGCGATGAGTGAGAGCAACGAGAGGCATCCAAACGCTATTACGTGCTCAATCTTGTCGCCAATCCCCAATGCCGGAGGGGAAGGAGTGAGGGCAAGAGCAACGATAGCAGTGGCGGTGAGGCAGAACAGGGTGAGGAACGCAAATCGCGTGTATCGCTGCAAAATCATCTTGGTCCCAATTGCTTAAGGGAAATATTCCTCGACCTTGCAGCCGGGGAAGAGGCGGGGCAAGAAGTGGTCGAGCAAAGCTGCCTGATTTATGCAACCGCCTGTCGATCAGGCGTTGCGGCACCGGCGGGCGCAAAGAAGTTCTTACCTCAGATGCAGGTCAAACTGCACCGGGCAGGGTTAGGGACCGCTCGTGGTGTGATTCCGGGTGCAGATTGAAGTGATCGCGTGAGGTGGGGGCATGCGGCGTCCCGGCCAAGCATTCAGATTCTGGAAAAACCTGAGAAACCAAGCGTTTATCTGAAAGCAAAAACCGCGTGGTCACTGCCATGGGACTGACTATGCGAACATGCTTCGGCCGCTCGTGAAGAGCGAGCTTTCTGCGCAATCATTAAGGCTCTTTTACAAGGCTCGATACAGGTCTCGGCTGGACGAAGCAAACCGGCATCAGGGGCTGCACAAGCACGATTTCGATAAAAGTGCGATCGGCGTTGTACCCTGTGAGCACCCGAAGCAAAGACATGGGACGGGGAGGGCACCAAAAGTGATCCGGGATGGCTTGGCGCACTGCTGGCAGGCTTGGCTGCGGCCCGCGTAAAACTCATCTTCAGCCTGTCTGAGCGAGCCGACGGCTTTGCAGAATGACATGAGCTATCATTGTCATCAAGACCTGGGCTCGGCCAATCCTTGGCACCTGTCGCAGGCATTCCGGCCTGATCTGACCGCCTTGGTGCTAAGCTGCCACCAATGGCCTCCACCAAGCCTCGTTCTCGAGATACCAACGGACCGTCTTGCGCAGGCCGCTTTCGAAATCATACTGCGGTACGTAGCCGATCTCGGATCGCGCCTTGGTCTCGTCGATGGCGTAGCGCCGATCGTGGCCCTTGCGGTCTTCGACGAATGTCTTCAATTCACTGGTCTCCCGCCCCTTTGCCGCCGGAGCGTCCGGATAACGTTCTGCCAGGCCTTCGATCTCGGCGAAGGCAAGATCGACTTCCGCGCAGATCCGGTCGATAACCGCCATGTTGGGCAATTCCTCGCCACCCCCGATATTGTAGACTTCGCCAGCCTTGCCGTTCAGCAGTGTTGCCTCGATACCGCGACAGTGATCCTCGACGTAGAGCCAGTCGCGGACATTCATACCGTCGCCATAGATCGGCAGCGGGCGTCCTGACAGAGCATTGAGTAAGAACAGGGGAATAAGCTTTTCGGGATAGTGATAGGGACCGTAATTGTTCGAGCAGTTGGTCGTGGTAACATCAAGGCCATAGGTATGATGATAGGCCCGAACGAGGTGGTCCGAGGCCGCCTTGGATGCCGAGTAGGGCGAGTTCGGCTGAAACTGCGTGGTCTCACGGAACGCCGGATCATCGGGCCCAAGCGATCCGTAAACCTCGTCTGTCGAAATATGATGAAAACGATGCGCGCGTCCACTGCCGCTATCGAGCCAGACCTGTCGCGCGGCCTTGAGCAGGCTGTTTGTGCCAAGGATGTTCGTGTCGATGAACGCGTCGGGTCCGCTTATCGATCGGTCTACATGGCTTTCGGCAGCAAAGTGAATGAGCGTTGCGATATTGCGTTCGCGCAGCAGCTTTTGGACCAGATCGGTATCGCGTATGTTGCCTACGACCAGTTCGGCCTGTTCGACGTCAGCAATGGTCGACCGATTTCCGGCGTAGGTAAGGCAATCCAGGACGATGATCGCATCGTCAGGGTGCATCTTGCTCCAATAATGGACGAAATTGCCGCCGATAAATCCGGCACCTCCGGTGACAAGCAGGTTAGGCAAGGGATCTTTCCTCTTTGAGCATGGTCCGCAGGTGCCTGCGCCAATGTACCCATTCATCACCAAGTACGGCCCTGGTCGAACTGACATCGAGGACCGAGAATGACGGGCGTCGTGCAGGCGTTGGGAAATCGGCTGTAGCAATCGGCACGATTTTCGGAATGCGCTTCAGCATGCCCAGAGCTTGTGCCTCTTCGGCGATGGCGATTGCGAAGTCATACCAGCTGGCAACACCTGCATCGCGATGATGAAAAATGCCCGGTTGGTTGTGCAGTGCCAAGCCCCAAAGCGTCCGCGCAAGTCCGGTGGCCCAGGTCGGCGATCCGATTTGGTCGGCCACAACGCGCAGTTCGTCGCGTTCGCGCATCAGTCGAAGCATGGTCCGTACGAAATTGGCGCCACCCGCAGCGTAGACCCAGCTTGTTCGCACGATGATTGCATCCGAGCCTGCGCCATCCTCGCCGGCGGCCTTGCTGGCGCCGTAAACCGAAAGCGGGTTTCGCACATCACTCGGGCGATAGCCATGACCATCGGTTCCGTCGAACACGAAATCGGTCGAGACCTGCACGAGCCGTCCACCTGTGCGTGCGAGAACCTCAGAAAAGACCCGTGGGGCCTTGGCATTGATGACATGCGCCAAGACCTGTTCAGTTTCGGCCTTGTCGACAGCTGTGTAAGCAGCTGCATTGATCACGACATCGGGCCGTTCGGTCCCAACAATGCGGACGATTGCATCGGCATCGCCAAGATTGAGTCCTGCGCGACGATATCCGATGCAAGTCCATCCTTCCGGAGCAGTCTCCAAAAGGGCCTTCCCGACCTGGCCGTCGATGCCGGTTACGAGGGCTTTCATGGAAAGGGCGTCACCTGATCGAGCGAGAGGCCAACGGCATCCTTGGCCGAAAGCTTCGGCGCAATTCCGTCAAGTGGCCATTCGATTCCCACCGCAGGGTCGTCCCAGGCGAGGCAGCTCTCGAACTGCGGCGCGTAATGCGCGGTGCACTTGTAGAGGAAATCCGTGTCATCCTCGAGTGTCAGAAAGCCGTGGGCAAAGCCTTCTGGCACCCAGAACATGCGTTTGTTCTCTGCTGAGAGAACGACTCCTGTCCATTTCCCGAAATCTCGCGACGAGCGGCGCAGGTCGACCGCGACGTCGTAGACAGCGCCGCGTGCCACGCGCACCAGCTTGCCTTGCGGGTGGGGATTCTGGAAATGCATGCCGCGCAAAACGCCCTTCTGCGACCGGCTATGATTGTCTTGCACGAATGTCAGATCAAGTCCCGCCGCAGCGAATGCGGCGCTGTTCCAGCTCTCAAAAAAGAAGCCGCGTTCGTCGCCAAAAACCTTGGGTTCGATGATAAGTGGACCTTGGATGTCACATTCGATAATTCTCACAGCGAACCTTTTTGCGTCAGAAGTTGCAATAGATATTCGCCATATCCCGATTTGCGCAACGGTTCGGCAATTGCTTCAAGTTCGGCATCACTGATGAACCCCTGTCGCCACGCGATTTCCTCGGGGCAGCAGATTTTCAGGCCCTGCCGTTCCTCGGTGATGCGGACATAAGTTGCTGCATCCAGCAATGATCCGTGTGTGCCGGTGTCCAGCCAAGCGTAACCCCGCCCCATGATCTCGACCGAAAGCGCACCCTCGTTCATGTAGAGCCGGTTGAGGTCGGTAATCTCCAGTTCGCCACGCTGCGAAGGTTTGAGCTCGCGTGCACGATCCACCACCGTCTCGTCATAAAAGTAAAGACCAGTCACAGCATAGTTGGATTGTGGCTGTGCCGGCTTCTCTTCGATCGAACGTGCGCGGCCAGCCTCGTCGAAGGCTACAACACCATAGGCTTCGGGATTGTTGACGCGATATGCGAACACGCTCGCTCCGGTCTCGCGCCGATTGGCATTCTGCAGCAGCTGCGGCAGGCCATGACCGTAGAAGATGTTGTCCCCCAGCACCAGCGCGCTGGGCGCGCCGCCGACAAATTCCGCGCCGATATGGAAGGCCTGTGCAAGGCCGTCAGGTTTCGGCTGGACGGCATAGGACAATGCGATTCCAAATGCGGATCCGTCACCAAGAACGCGCTGGAACTGAACCGCGTCCTCGGGAGTGGTGATAATCAGGATGTCGCGAATACCCGCCAGCATCAACGTGCTGAGTGGATAATAGATCATCGGCTTATCGAACACCGGCATGAGCTGCTTGGATACCCCGCGCGTCAACGGATAGAGGCGGGTTCCAGAACCACCAGCAAGGATGATGCCCTTGCGAGAGCTTTTACAGGATTTCGTCACGTTTCGAAGACGCTCCATTCTGCACCGCGGTAGCAGCGCACGCTCTTCCGCAGAGCAACAGTCAAAGGGCAAAAACTGGCTTGAAAGTCAAGGAGCATCCCTTGCAGCAAGTTCAACGTCTTGGCCCTGCTTCAAGAACCGGCGCTTCAAGAACCGGCGTTTCATCTGGTTCCCGCAACCAGACCTATATCATATCCAATACCCGGGGGCGGTGCTGCGGCCCCTGATATTGGCTTGCAGTATTCCCCCTGACTGCGCGGCGCGCCATCACGCAGGTTGAAGGTCCGGCATGGGGCGCGGGGACGAAGCGAAGCTTCGGCGAGACTTCTTTTTCCCCTATAGAAAAGCCATGGCACAGCTGCCACCTGCCGAGGATTATCCCGATCACATGTGCGTACAATCAGTCCTTGTCTCATTTATGGAATATGATCCGAGTTTCGGCATCTTCGCACGCTCATTTGGCCCCTACGCCGCCTTGTACCCCGGTCATTCCGTCGAAAGGCAGGAAGATGTCAGCGCTAACGCCTGGGGAAAGTTTGTTGATCCTTTAATGCGTTAGTTCACAAAGTGCATCTAATCTGTGCGGACAGGGCGGCGCGAGTTCGCCTGCGCTATCGGCGACCGGACGCTCAATCTTGTGGGGTCTTCCGGGTTCGTCGGACGGAGGGCTCGGCGGCGTGGGCAAGGGTTCGGAGGAATCGCACCACATTAGCCAGTCGAGCTTTCGCAGAAGTCGAATGGCACTCTGCAGTGTTACGCGGTGCCCAAGGACGGCAATGGCGGCTGTCGCGCGTTGCTCGGCTTGACCTATGCCTGCTTTTGGGTGGCAGGCTTGGGCATAAGCGGATTGACTGAAGAAAAATGTTGTATTGCAAGGGCCTGCTATCAATCGAGCTTGGAAAGCGCGGTCGAGGGAGATGGTTCGAGCAGTACCGTTCGGTCATCAGCAGCATCCTTCGGCAGCAATGTTTCGGCGCTCTGCGGCGCGACGTGGCACCCCAGGATGGCGTTGGGGCGCCATCAATCGTGGCTTCAGGCGCTGGCGCGAAGCCGGGGTCTGACAGACAATGAGAGCGCAACATTCAGCGCCCGCGTCGACAGCGGACGGGAAACGGGGAGTCTTTGACCCGCTCCCAGCCGCGTGTGGGTGGGTTCGCCAGTAAGCTCTACTGCCATTGGCAGTTGCTCTCGGACTACTGCTCTTATTCCACCTGACGGTCGGCGAGGGGCAGATAGCGACGCCTGCGACGCCCGGATGGCGTGCCCGAGCACGCACCTGTCGCGTTGCTCGTCGAGAAGGGCCCTGATACCGACGCGATCCGCATCAATTCTGCCCATGGACCATCAGGGCCGCCATTCCAGGGACATTCAAGCCGGGGAAAATCGGGCATGATTGTGCGCTTTCAGTGCAGTGTATCCATTTCGAGCGCCTGCTCGACCTTCTCAGAAATAGCGACCCGATAGGACACACCGAACAATAGCTCCCGCGGAATGATCCATCTCACCACCCCCAGCTACTGGCTCAGACATGTCCACAGCGGGTAGCCATTGAACCCTTCTCGACACAGGCATAGCTTTACGTGCTGTCAGGGGCGGCCAACACTGGTATAGATGATGCCCGCCTCGCGCGCCTGAGCCGGATCATAGACATTTCGCAAATCGATAAGCACAGGAGCCTTGGCCCTGTTGTGGATGCGTCCGAAATCAAGTGCACGAAACGCGTCCCACTCGGTTACCAGCACGATCGCGTCTGCCGCTTCGATCGCGTCATATACATTGGTCGCCATAGTTACATCAGGCATGAGACGCGCGGCCGCTTCCATGCCTTCCGGATCATAAGCGACCACGTCTGCGCCTGCATCCAGAAGCGTCTGAATGATCGCGATCGACGGAGCATCGCGCATGTCATCGGTGTTTGGCTTGAATGTCAGGCCCAGTATTGCGACGCGCTTGTCCCGTGCGCTTCCGCCAAGTGCTTCGATCACTTTGCGGCCCATTGCCCGCTTGCGCGTTTCATTTACGTTCACCACGGCTTCAACAAGCCGCACAGGACTGCTGAACTCTTCCGCTGTCTTGAGCAGGGCGAGGGTGTCCTTGGGAAAACACGAACCGCCGTAACCTGGACCTGCGTGTAGAAATTTTGTGCCGATCCGGTTGTCGAGGCCCATTCCGCGTGCCACGTCCTGCACGTTCGCCTGCACCTTCTCGCACAAGTCGGCCATTTCGTTGATGAAAGTGATCTTCGTCGCGAGAAAGGCATTGGAGGCGTATTTGATCAGCTCCGCGCTTCGCCTGGACGTAAACAAGATGGGCGCCTTGTTCAGGAACAGGGGCCGATAGACTTCAGTCATCACGTTGCGGGCCCATTCATCCTCGGCGCCTATGACGATACGATCAGGGCGCTTGAAATCGCCGATAGCCGCTCCTTCGCGCAGGAATTCGGGGTTCGAGACGACTGAGCATGCTACCGGCGTGCCGCTCGCAGCGAGGATCCGCTCGATCTCATCACCCGTCCCGACGGGTACCGTCGATTTCGTGACGACAACGGTCGGCGACTTGATGTTTGCGGCAATTTCGTGCGCTACTGTCTTGACGTAGCTCAGGTCCGCGTGACCGTCGCCGCGACGTGCAGGGGTGCCGACGGCGATGAATACCACCTGCGCGCCTTCGATTGACGCGGCCAGAGACGAGGAGAAGGACAATCGTTCCGCTTTGACGTTTGCTGCGACAAGTTCCGCGAGACCCGGCTCGTAGATTGGCATGACGCCTGCGAGCAGGTTGGCGATCTTCGCCTCGTCCTTGTCGACGCAGACGACGTCGTGCCCAAAGTCGGCAAGACATGTGCCGGACACCAGGCCAACGTATCCTGATCCAATAATTGCAATCTTCATGGAAGATCCTGATCTGCTAGTGTGCGTCCCAAGCGGTGCACGCGGCATCCGACGCAACATGAGGTGCTTAGATTGAGGGCAAAAGCAGAACCTGCACAGACCTCACCTTGTTTGTTGGTGGCTCGTCTAGGCCGGCCTGTCAACGCCTAGTGAAGACTTCTCAATGGCACGGCGGGCAACTCCACGGTCTCGGCTGATTGTGAGCAGCCGTACTGGTAAAGCGCATTGCTAACGGGATTTCCGTCAGCCAAATCGCGCAATCATCCCTTGAACCGCGTGAGCGAAACGCCAGGAAACTGCGTGTTCACACATCAGACGGGAGAGGTTCCGATGACGTTGCCGGGTCGGCTGTAGCGACAGACCATGATTTCCTCGCCCCGGCTTGCTGCACGACCGCAGCCGACTTGCAAAGTTCGGCGCCACACTACCTGCGTGTAGTGCGCGACGTCCCTTACATTGCCTGTCTCGCTATTGTTCGGGAATACACCAGGCTTGTAGTTGCGCTTTTCCGCAATCCATAATGCGACCATGGACTCAGGCCGGAAAGCGCCCGGAGTGCCGCCCCAGATGTTCTCGCCAAGTGCTGGCTCACCTTGGACATTTGGAGAATGTTCGAAGCGCCCTGTGTCGGCAAGATGCTGTGCCCACTTCTGGGCACCGTCCGCCAGCTCCCTGTTCCAGACCAGACTCGGTACGCCAAGGGTCGAACGCTCGCGATTATGCGCTGCCAGCACTTCTTGCGCGAAGTCATCGTTAAACGGCGAACCACCGGCCGCTGCCGGAAGGATGGCAAGTACGAGAGCGGAGCAGGTACTTGAGAGTTTTTTTATAAAGAACACAATCGCCTCCAATGGAGGCATCGTGGCAAAGGTGGATTGACCAGCACTTTCGCGACTTGGTTAACTTTCCAGCAATACCTGCGAGGCTGATCGATCATCGCGTGGACCTGGCAGCGCGCCAGCAAGCGCAGGCGCTCGCGATGAAATTCCGGCGCGCCGTGGAGAATGTCCTCTGGCTCGGGGGTGTGCGATCCCGGCGATGACTCCTAAACCGGTTTAAGGTTTTCTGGCTGGCGTGATTTAGGCTGGCCAATGCAATGGAGGTGACGGTCTGAGTTGACGGACAGAGGATATCTGATCATCGAGCTTTCCCTGCCGAACAAGCCGCGCAGGGTTCCCGGTGTAGATCATCGTCGGTTTCTGAACGGAACTTCCGCCCGGCTTCGGCCTGCTTCTTCACGGCCGGATGGGCCCCCGCGCCATGGCTCCTCGACGACGTGTTGTAATCGGTTTGTTCGCTGGCGCCAAGCCGGAGTGCACAATCGCTTCTGGCTGCTGTTCCCGCGACTTTCGAAGGCAGATTGTGTTGCTGGGCTCGCCTGGGGCCGCGTCCTCCAGCAAAGTGCGACGGGTAAGAAAGGGGCACGGAGACCGAGACATGGAACCCGTCGCGCTCCAATCGCAAGCAGCGCTGACCGTCTTCGGATTGGCTCGGTCGTCTACGCAACCTGTTCGAGTGCTGTCCGAGCGCATCAAGCATTTCCGGAGCTTGCCACTGGTCACGAAATGTGCCCGGAGACCACCTCGCCACCGGCATATGCCTTACGCATCTGGTATGCTACACGATGTGGACCACATCGCCCACATGGATCACTGCAAACAATCTTTTGGCAAATTCGGAAGGAATGCCGATGCATCCATGCGTTCCCAAGCCGGCCTGCACGTCGCTTCCATGAATGGAGACGCCGTCGTTCGTCAGCCGAAGGGTAAACGGCATCGGGGCGGAGTCGTAGGTTGCCGACACGTGATCGCGCATCATGGCGATCACGGGAAAGGAGCCTCGAGGCGTTGGATATTCATCTACGCCATGCAGAATGACAGCCGTGCCAATCTCCTCGCCGCCCCGGAACACCGATATGATCTGCCGATCGAGATCGACGCGGACCATGACTGCCCCTGAGCCACCGGGCGAGGAATGCAGGACATCCTGCCAGCGGTATTCGCCATAGGCCATCGCGGCGGGAACTTCCAACAACGAGGACACCATCGCGGGCCAACCATCCCGAGAGGACAACTGACGCGCTTGTTGCGGTGTTAAGAAGATTCGTGGTTCATGCAACGACCGGGATATTGCAGTTGGAGGCGTCATGGCGGAACGTGACGCGTCCTGCCATGCGGTATCGCTCTCATTCCTGCACGCCGCGATCAGCAGGAAAAAGGCCAGACCGATTGATTTCAGAATGCAGCCAGTCAGTCTGAGCAAGCGATAAGTTCCAAACGATGTCGCTTGCGCAAAACGATTCCGGTGAGGCCGAGCCCGATGATCATGATGAACCATGTTGCAGGCTCCGGGACAACGGAACCCCCTCCGGGAGGGAGGACACCTTGTCCAGGAGGGGTTATCACGCTGCCCGGAAGGCTGCCCGGCAACGGGCCAACGCCGTTGAAACCCGCAGGACCTGGCGTCACCGCCGCAAGAGCAGCAGGCAAGGATAGAGGTGCAGCACTGCCAAGCCCGTCCTGAGCTCCAATAGCGGGATCGTCAACAAGGTCCTCGGGCGAAAATATCTTGCCCAGCGCACGTTCGTTCGGGCTGGCCGGGGATGAGGCGGGATCGACGTTCTTGCCGATTGCGACCTGTGCCAGCGCCTTGCCCTTCGCCAGTTCTGCTGCCAAGCGTTGGCCAGGCGATCTTTGTGCGAACAGTTCGAGGGCGCTAAGTCCTGCAGGACCGCTGCTGGATGCCGTGGCCTGGACGCCCGCACCGGCGATGCTCCGCTGAAGCGCAGCGGTTCCGGCCAGCCCGACCAGCATGGCCATCGCGATGCCCATCAGGCGGCGCCCGCGAAGCAGACTGAGAGATTGCCGAAAAGGCGCAAATGAAGGCACGAGTTTCAAGCTCCTCAAATCCCAGCAACGCCATACTGCCCAGAGTCGGCTTGACAGAACGTTACACCTTTAAATTCAAATCGGTTAAGGATTTTCCTCGTTTGATTTTGATCCGTCCGACGCATTATCAACCCAGAATACAGGTCAGGAAGAAACTTTGCGTGACGGGCCTCACAGGCGCAGGACAATGTGGACGATCGTCGGGAAAACGTCCGAACGCAGGTGTCGGTGGTTAAGGATTACCTTGGCCGTGCTGGTCCTGGGCTCGAGCGCCCTTGGAGTGTCGCAAGCAATACAGCCTCCGCTCATGCGCGAGGCCACCTTGGAGTTGCCAGAGTGGCCTGCGCGTCAGCGGCCTGTTCGCGCCGTGCTGCTGGCTGATATTCACCTCGGCGGTATTGACATGACCGCCAAAAGGCTTTCGCGCATTATCGACCGCATCAATGCGGTCCAACCAGATGTCGTTCTGGTCGCCGGCGATTTTCTCACCGATTGGGCTGCGGACTCTGCGGACATCATCGAAGTTGCGGCACAGATGAAGCGGTTACGTTCGCGCTACGGCACTGTAGCGGTGCTTGGAAACCACGATCATGGAAGCAACACTTTACTGCTCCGGAATCAGCTGGAACAGTCAGGTGTTACCTTGGTGGATAATGGAGCAGTGCGTCGCGGCCCTTTGATCCTGGCCGGGTCAGGCGACAGTGTATCAGGACATGCTCGTCTTGGAGGGACCCTCGCTGCGGTGCGGCGGTTGAGGACAAAAACGGATGGAGCAATTGTCTACCTTGCCCATTCGCCGGATATCTTGAAATGGCTGCCTCAAGGCCCTGCGGTCTTGCTGGCCGGGCATACTCATTGCGGTCAGATTGTCCTGCCGCTGATCGGGGCGCCAGTCCGGGTGTCGCAGATATTTGGGAATAAACTTCGATGCGGGTCAATTCGCATCGGCGACAAGCATATCATCGTGACTTCCGGATTGTCGACGAGTTCATTGCCGCTTCGCATTGGTGCTCCGCCCGATTTCTGGGTCTTGACCCTGTCAGGTGCTTCTCACGCAGGATGATTGGCTGTGCAAGACAATCGCCGCTAGCCGACCGCCGGGGCGGGAGAGTCTCGCGGCCAGAAGCCAGGCACTGCTTGATGCTATTCCTGAGGCACCACGCTGCTGGTTGACAAGGGCTGTGACAGTACCGCCATCTGCGAGGCCGCCGCGAGCGAAACTTCTTGGCCGCTATCCCCACAAGCTCAATTCAAAAGCGGCGTTTTGCCATCAATGGTTTGAAAACGGCACCGCCGCCTTCAGCCGCATCTGTACCTGAAGCTGGTCGACTGCGTAATATGTCTATGGCTTGAAAATGGGATTCTGTCATTCGATCCCATGTTCCGGGGCAGGTGGGGATGGGGATACCACTTGCCACTTCTTCAAGGCAACTCCGAACCTCGGTGTTAACTGTTTGTTGTCCTTTTTGGCTCATTCTCTGCACGGTTCGTCCGGATGGGTGATCAGAAGGAATTCTTTATGGCCAAGAGTGCACCCGCTAGAACGCCTGGAATGCCTTTTCACGATGCGGTCGCTTCCAGGGCGGCCAGATCCAGGGTCGAACCGGTTTCCGTGATCGATATCTCGGGCGAACACGGGGCAACCCGGGCCCAGCGCGACGGCTGGATGGCCCGCGATCTTCAGATGATGTTGGCGCAACATTACAACGGTGAAGCCGCAACGAAGTCGCCGCCTAAGCTTGGGATTATCGCTCTGCTGGCGTTGGCTTCGTGGGGCCTGGTTATCGCTGCAGGTTTCGTCGCCCTCTCCATCATGTAGTTCCACGGCCATTTTGCGGTGATGCGTCGCAAGAAGGTCGATCTTAGGAATCAAATCGAGTGCTTCTTCCGCATCTGAGAAGATGTGGCGAGCGTCAGCTGGATTTGGGCTCGGGCCCGATCATTGCGAGGCGCGACGCATCGGCAAGATTGTTAAGTAGCGTCTCGTGGAAACGGATCACGGAGCGGTGGAGCGGCACTTGTGCATTGCGCACGGCCGATGCGCGGACCAAGAGCCCGTCACCGATATATCCTGCAAATGCAGCCTTGAGGCGGCCAGAACGCTGCTCAGCTGTCGTTCGGGGTAGATCCAGACCAACCCTTGTCCAGTAAACGATGTCTTCCGTGCGCGCGCCTGTCCGTGCAGTCAAAGCAACAGCCGGAACCTTGCGGCCTCGCCCGGCGTCGAGGTCGACGAACCACCTGTCGACGATCTCAAAGCCGATGGCCGGATAGCATACTTCGGGGCGATGCAGCTGCAGAACATCGCTTTGTGCCTTGCCGTACGCCGCGAGTAGCATCACGCTTGGCAAAGTTGCTGCAGGATCCCGGTAGAACCGCGCGACTTGCTGTGAATAGAGGCGGCTTGCCAGGGAGCCTTCGACTCGCGGAATGACAATTTCTCCTCCCTCGCCAGCGATCCAGGGGGCAACGTCAGAGGGAATCAAGGTTCCGAGCTCTGCGTCTGCTGGGACAAAGGCCAACGTACGACGCGGCCGCAGAGCCTCTGCCAATCCCAAGGATCCCGCGCACGCCAGACCGGCGAGAAGATTGCGCCGGTCAATCATTTCGCAGATCGGTTGAGTATGCGCCAGAAAACCATGTCTGCTCCAAATATGAGGACAAGACCCAAGCCGAACAGGATGACACCTGTCGTTGCATGCAGGAACCCTTGCGCAACATCATCGCCTAGATAGTACGTGATGAATATGAGGGTGACGACTCGCAGAACGTTAACGGCCACGGCGAGCGGTACAATCAGGCATACGAGCAATGCAGCATAGCGCCAGGATGCGCGCCGCAGAAGGTAGATGTAAAACAGGCTCACTGCTGTCATGCCGACAAGGGAATTCATTCCCGAGCACGCATCCTCGACGAGCAACTGATATTGCGCCACCTGGAGCGTCACACCCTGGCGTGCGACCGGCAGACCCGCGAGCGTCGAAATCTTCATGCCGAGTTCGCTAACCAGCATTTGCAGGGGGGCAGTAGCGCGGTCTACCATCCAGCCTGGCGGTGGAATGAGAAACCCCAGATAAAATAGCGGAAATGCATGCCTTTTCAGTTCCGAAAAACCCATCAGGCGCCATAAGAATCCGAGCGATACAAGGTAAAAACCTGCCACTTCTATGCTGATGAAGTCGTAGGCGCGGCCAAACACATACAAGGGCCACCCGAGCAAGCAAGGCCAGATGGCTTGAAGCCATGAACCGCCGAGAACTGTGCGGTCTAATCGCAATCCGTTGTGATAAAGCAGCCAGAGACCTGTCGTGAGCACGATTGGGCCGTGCGCGCCGAGGTCGGTTGTCCAGACCTGCCTACCCAGATTGCCAATCGTCGGAATGGCCAGCACCAGCAGCCCGGCCAGGAGCGGAAGGTAGACAGGCAGCTTGGTGCTGCGTTCCGGTCGTTGTCCTTCGATCGCGCCGCGAGCCTCAGAAGTCATTTAGGAAGGTGCCGATGACAGCCGTATTTTCGAACTGCAACTCATTCACCAGTTGTTTCACATCGTTCACATAACTGCGTTCGCGGCAGGCCACGACCAGGGCATACCGGGTCACCGACGCGATCCGGCGGCAGTCCGAAAACCGGTTCGCTGCCGGCGTGTCGATCACGGTCAGATCATATTCACGCAGGCAGGTTCCAATCAGGTTTTGAAAAGCCTGGCCTCCCAGGTTTTGAATGCCGTCATCGTCCACGTTGCCCGCATGGAGCACTGACAGATTGTCCTGGACGAGCTGGACGCCTTCACTCAACGGTAGGGTCTCGTCTCGCAGGAGCTCGACTAGACCCACGTTGGATTTTGGCCCTCGGATGTACTCTGACATGCCAGGGCTGCGCAGGTTGGCATCGATCAGAAGCGTGTTGACTCCGGCTTGCGACATGGCGACGGCAAGATTTGCAGCGATGAAAGTACAGCCGGTCCCTGCCGATGGGCTGCAGATGGCAAGAGCTCTGCGCCCGGCTTGAACGTGCTGGGTCATAATCACACCGCGAAGCGTGCGAAGCGCTTCGGCGGCCACCGATTGCGGTTGTGAAGCAATAATGACGCTGGGTGAGAATGCAAACTTCTCGCTGCTCTTAGGGTCGGTCGTCTCTGACTGCTCGATGGTCGCCATTACGCTCTCCCTGCAGATTTCAGCGGCAGTATGCGTATGTCACCCAAGATCTTTCTCCATGTCGGGCGTTCGCCCCCGGTATCCGAAGCGCCCGACATCGTTCCCAGAACCGGCACATTGGCAAAACGCATGTCTTCGACGCCACGTACGCGACGCGCCGTCAGCTCTGCGAGAAGCGCAACCAGCACACCCATGACCAGACCGAGCGCAGCAGAGCCGAAAATCAGCAATGGCCAGTTGGGAAACGTCGGCTGGGTTGGCGTAGTCGCACTGCCGAGCAAAGTAAGGCCGCTGTCGAGGGCTTGAGCCTGCTGCTCAAGATCAACCGCTCGTGCGGACGTCTTCTGATATTGTTCACGCAAGACCGCGACATCACTCGCAAAACGACGTGCCTCGTCGACGAGGCCACGTTGCGCGAGAACCTTGGCCTGTTGCGATCCCACCAGCGCCTGCAGGGAAGGGCCTGACGATCCGCCGCTGACTCGGGGTGTTGCTGCGGCACCTGCCGCAATTAGCGCGTCACGCCGCCGTCTGAGGTCGATCAATTGCGGATTGTTCGGCCCAAGAGATTTCTCGGCGGCAGCGATAGCTGCGTTTGCCTCGGCAATTTGACCTGCCATGGGATTGGTTGGAGCCACAGCAGGCATATTCATGGTTGGCATCGGCGTTGCCGCAGAAAGGGCAGCGAGACGCTTGCTTTCCTGATCGATCAAATCCTGATCCAGAACAATGCCGTTCGCGCGTTCGAAGTTGGAGAGGCGCGATTCTGCTTGAGTCAGACGGCCCCTGATCTCGTCTGCCTGTCCACGAAACCAGCGGGCGTTGTTGGCAGCATCCTCCCGTTTGAAGGCAATCGCTTGATCTACGTAGGCGCGCCTGATTGCATCGGCTACCTGAGCTGCAATCTCGGGGTTGGACGATGAATAGGAGATTTCGAGAACGTTGCTCCCCTCGACAAGTTGAGTAGAGGTTCCGTCCATTATCCTTTGCGCAAGCCACCTGCGGAAGTCCCTGGTATCATTCGGATCGCGTGCCCGATACTGTGCCGCGAGCTCAGGAGAGTCCGCCCATCCCAGAAGGTCGGTAGCGCGTCCGGCGATGCGATAGTCACGGATCAGCTCGATCTGAGTCTTCACATAGGCACGAGCAAATGCCGAGGAGATCATCTCCCCGGTAACCGGATCGGGCTTCACAACGTCCATGAGGACGCGGGATTGTGCAGTGTAGCGGGGAGGTAGCACGCGTCCTGCCAAAAGCGCTGCAGACAGGCTTGCCACGAGAGCGATCAGGATGATCCCTCTGCGCGCCCAGAAGATACGCAGAAATTGTATCAGGCTCATGCTTTGTCTCCGGTGCGCATGCTCATCAGAAGAACCGCTCGCCTATGAAAATTGAGTCATCGGCAGCGACTGGCGCATCGAGGTCGACTTTTACCTTCTTCCCATTTCGATAGACCGAAACCTTGCCCATCGATCCGCGATCCGTGACACCGCCGGCGCGGGCGAGCGCCATCCGATAGGTCATGTTCTTTTCGAGCTTGTAGACGCCAGGGGCACCGACCTGACCCGAAACGTAGAAATTTGCCGCTGTTGCAATGAACAACTTGTCGTCGGGACTGACGTACGGATCTTCCAGAGGCCCGCCGCTGGCGACGGCGGAGATTGACAGCGAAAGCTCATCGCCGTTGCTCCGCCGCACAATGACGGTGTCCCCTGCAGTTGCACGGACGCCGCCGGCGCGCGCAATGATTTCCGAGACTCGGTAAGGACGGTCTACCGGAAGGATGCCGGGTGTGCCAAACTCGCCGAGCACAGTAACATAGCGGCTAGCGTACTGGGCCACACCGACAATCACGACCGGATCATTGTAGAACCCCCCTTGCTTGAGGAGCCGGGCGACCTGATCGCGAAATTGCAGCACGGACAACCCCGAGGCCTTCACTGCATGAATATATTGCAGGGTGACCGTTCCGTCGGCCTGGACGGGCTGACGAGTGGTGAATTCGGCCTGGCCGAGCACGCTGACCTCGATGACATCGCCAGGACCGAGCAGGTACCCTTGGTTTAGCGTACTCGCGGGGGTGCTTCCCGAAGCAGGTGGGGCGACTTGTGCCACTGCCGACCCAGCGATCAGCAATACTGTGCCCAAGGCAGACGCAATCAGCTTTTTGTGGTCCATGTCAGAAATTCCCGAGTGTGATGGAGGCTGTAAGCAAGCCGTAAGTGTTTCTGTAATCGAGAAATGTCCCGTTCGCATTGCGGCGTTCATGCCCTCCTTCGAGGGACAGTTTCAAGCGCCGATTGACTTGCATGCGCAAGCCCGCATTCAATTGATCAAGCCGGTCGTTGGTCAGGAGAACCGTTTGCGTCGACCTGGCATTGGCGAAACGCCGGTCATTGCGCGTCACGCCTGAAAAGACCGATGTCCGCGGCGTCAGGGCGTATTCCGCAGCAAGCGCGTAGCTGGTGTCACGGCTATAGAGCGCTTCGCCGCCCAAGGACGGATTCAACGATCTGGCGAAGTCGAGAGTTACTCGAAGATCGGTGCTGGGGACGGCAGAAAGACCCGCGGTCCATGTCAAACCCTTGAAGCCTCCTCCCGCCGGACCGTCAGGGTCGAGATTACTGTATGCCAGAGACGCATTTGCAGTCAGAATTGCGCCAATTTCTCGCCGTCCTGTAATCTTCAGCTGATCGATCCGGTAGCCTGACAGGCCGATCGTGCCTGACCGTTCGGGATATGTGATGCGGTCACGACCGAGCGTCGCCGTGAACTCACCCAGCACGGGATTCTGATAAGACACTCCGGCCTGCAGCTGATGGCCGCGATAATTGGCGAAGCGGCGCAACGAGTTGCTGTTGTTTCCTTGGGTGTATCCAGCCGACCCTAGTATCTTCAAACCGTTTGCGCGCCCACACTGGAGGCTTGATTCATAATTCTGAACGGTCTGCGTGTTTCGTACGCTGTCGATCCCGGGAACATTCAGGACAGCAAGTTGCGCCAGGTCGCTCTGGCGACGCTCAAAGCGAGGATTCAATTGAAGTTGGCAGTTGCCAAAGTATAGTCCGGCGTCGGCATCCAGCGCGATCCGCTCACGGTTCAGCCTCGCATTGCGATTGTAGAAGTCATATCCGGCAAAGGCGGTAAGCTCGAGACTGTTCCGGCCTAGCGGTCGAATGAGACTTAGCTCAGCCCCGACGGTGAGGCGTTGATCGGCCTGCTGGAGACCACGCTGCAAGGCGCGGTCAGGGTTCGCCTTGGCCACGTTGCTTTCTGCCCGAAGGGCGCTGGTCAGACTGACAGTCGTAACCTGTGTCGCTTCTTGCGCAGAGGCGCATGAAGGGACAAAGGTCCACGCCAGCGGAGACAACAGAATGCAAACAGATTGATGGCGCATTGGGCAAGACTTTCAGCTATCTTGATCGGCTTGTTACCGTAATCCTCGGTCCGGGCCAATGAGGTTGCGAACCGACGTCTGCGGCGCCCCAAATTGGAACGCAACGAGGCGATACCGACCTCCTAACGGCCCAACGGTTGCATTTGTAGGGCGATTGCAGAGGTCGATCTATTTGGCGGCGCTTGGGACACAGCTCGATTGAGGCGTCGAACCATAGACCCGGTAATGCAAGCCGAGGTGCTCGGCGTCGGCCGAGAAACAGTTGGGCAGAGAACCAGATTGAGGCTGCCGCCAGTAAGCCGTGCGGAGTTCTCAGTGCCTAAACAGGGCCGGTTGGGGGTTGTCATCGGCGTGCGTTCGACACGGACGTGAGCAGCTTTTGCAATTCGTCTCGATAAGTCTGAAGCCGAGCATCGACATTTGTCCTGGCTCTCGCGATCTGCGCCTTCAGTCGTTCGCGTTCTTGAATGTGTGCCAGAACGAATTGCAAAGCCTCGTCCACACTATAGCCGGTTTCAGGCAGGATGCAGTCATAGCCAAGAGAACCGAACAGCCCGGAGAACTTGCGGCTATATGCTGTGGGTACTACCGGGACGCCCGCCGAAAATGCTGCGATGCAGGCGTGCATTCTGCCAGCCACAAGCACATCCAGCCCGCTGATGTGCGACTTTGCGGCCTCGGCGCCTGAGAAATCCGGGATACGTCTTGCAAACGGATACATTGCGGCGAGACGGTCGGCCAAAGCGCCATCGTCATCGCCAGGGTCGGTCCGGCTCGTTGCATGCGCGATCAATTCTATTTGTACGCTGTGGTCAGTCGCGAAAGTCTCAAGCAAAGCGTGAATGAAGCCGGCGTAATTGTAGGAGAGGCCGAACCTGTTCTCTCCACTTTCGGCTTGTCGATAGAGCAGGCCAGAGGCATTCAAGCCTATGCGAACAGGCTTGGAGTCATTGGTGGTCGGAGCGCGGGTGAAGGGGAGCTCAAAAGCCACGTCAGTGGCCAGGACAACGCGTGCACCTGGCGCAATCTCGCGCGCTACGTCGAAGCTCTGAATATCTCGGGCGACGACACAGCGTGCGCGATTCATAACTGCTTTTGCAAGTTTGCGATAAATGGTACCGGTGAACGGTCCTATCGTTTGTGGAGCAAGAACAAGCGGCACTTTGCGCACGTAAGCCAGGGCTTTAGTTGCCCATAGATAGGCAAAACGTTTCGGCCCATAAATCTGCGCAAAGCTGTCCCCAGCCCCAATATCGATAATCGCATCCAGTGACGCGAGAAGCGACCAGTATCCACGGGGAGATATGATGCTTCGACCGTCGACCACGAAAACGTCAGCACTGTTTTTCCGCAAGGTTGAAGCGTCGTGATTGTCGCGCATGCCGATGACGATCAAATGCGCGTCAAGACCCAGTTTTTCCAATTCCTGACGGACTATGGCAATGTTCGAAAGGGTGAGGGCATCGACGCCGAGGTTCCCCGAGGCGAGCGAGTGCCAGAGCAATCCGATTTTCATGTGCAAGGGGCTCAGCGTGCATCTCCCTTGGCGGGGCCAGGCTCAGCCGTAGTGGCTTGACCCGTTTTTGTCACGAAAGCGGGATTAACCATCACTTTGGCCCGTTCGCGCTTTACAATAGTGTTAAGCGCATTCCGGACTTGCGTGGTGCTGCGCTGGTTGGTCAGGATAAAGCGCGCGGCTTGCAATGCGGCTGCATCCTCAAGAGGTTCGGCGCGGATCGCTGTGATCTGTGACATCACGAATCCACCATCTCCGCCGGGTGTCATCAGGAGCGCTCCCTCTTTCAGTCCGGCTGTTGTAGCGGCAACTTCGGGCTCGAGACTGAGCGTGTCCATAATCGCGGCAGACCGGACATACTTTATGCCTGATCGTTCAAGCAGATCCTTTACCTGTTGCAAGCTTTGGTATGCGGCCAACTGCTTGGCGATCGAAGTCGACACGGGCGGCAGAATGAACTGGTCGACTGTCAAAAGTTTACGTTGCGCAAAGCTGGCAGGGTGGGCTGTGACGTAAGCGGCAACCTCATCGTCTGAGACGTTCGGCACATTCTTTGATAGCGCGCTCCTGACAAGTTGCATGAGAGCCAAATCCCGAGCCCTGCTGAGTACCATGGCCGCTTCCGGTGTCTTGTCCATTCCCTCTGACTGTGCATAAGCGGCAAGAATCTTGCGGGAAATCAGCCCTTCGAGCGCTTGTTGCTGAATTTCTCGCACGGCCACAGGATCATCCGGCAAAGAGGGGGTTTCAAGCCGGAGTTCAGCAGCAGTGATTTCCGCTCCAGCGATCCGTGCTACGACTTGGCCGGTGGGGGCTTTTTCCTTCTCGGCGCCGCAGGCGGTAAGGGCCAGGCAAGAGATCACCAGCGTAAATCTTATCATAGTCCATTTGGCCTTCTGTGGGCGGGAAGTACGGAGGAACTCTCTACACAATCGAAATTTTCTGAGATAGGGGCAAATCACCATTTCCCTAATTTGGCTTGAATGCGCCGGTCGGGGCCAAATTCTTAATCGAGGCTGTCTATGGCACGCGACCCGAAATTCTGTCTTGCTGCCTCGGGCGGTGGGCACGTGCGGCAGCTACTCGATTTGAAACCTTTTTGGGCGGAATACGACCATTTCTTCGTGACTGAAGATACCGCGCTTGGTCGCTCGATAGCGCGCGACGAGACAGTGGAGTTTGTCCCTCACTTCGCTCTGGGCCAGGCGCGGCTCGGCTCACCTTTGAAAATGCTGCGTTCAGCATTCAAGAATATTTGGACGTCCTTACGCATCGTGCGCCGACACCGGCCAGACTATGTCGTTACGACTGGCGCCGGATCTCAGGTTGGCTCTGTTGCAAAAATCGTGAAGCTTGAGCATGCTTGGCGGAGATTGGACGGAC
>NZ_LSIA01000298.1:0-6792 GCF_001556015.1 Novosphingobium sp. CCH12-A3
TTTCCAGCGCCTTGGGAACCCCCTGCGATTCTATCCGGTCGGATTATGCTCTAGCCGGTCAACCCGAGGGCGAAACAGTTCCACACGATCGTCAGCGAGCGCGAACCGTTTATCCGATCTTGGTGGTGCAGGCCGATTGCAGGGGGCAGTCCTGCCCCGATGATCGCCCCGGGCACGCAGGATCGCACGACAGTGCAGCGATGATTCAACTGGGCAGTGGCACCGCCGGCGTTCAGATCACGGGGAAAGTCAGCGCCCATCAGAGCCGGCCAATGTTTTCGTGCCGCCTGCGCCTCAAGATTGTCGCGGTCGCCGGAGCGGACGCGCCGCACCATCAGCATGAGTGCTCTGGCTTCTGCCTGCCTCGCGCTGCCAGCGATCACGCGTGCACTGTAATCCTGGTGACAAGGCTTTTCTGCCAAAGCTGTTTGAATAGCGGGCGAGCCGCATCCACTTTCGCCCGCATTCTCGCTGCCCGGGGATGGTGGCCATCAATCGGTGATATGAAGGCGGTCGCCGTATTGGTGTAAGTGCAAGGCACCAGGATTGTGCAGTGTTCTGCGAGCGCCACGACAGGTCTGGTCTTTCAGGTCACACCGTGCGCATGAACGATAGCCGCTTGAATATCGTCGAGCGCCCCGCCCTGTTCCTCACGATCAAGGCTGACAACCAAAGATCCGCGATGCGCCGACAGGTTCAGATCATCCGAGACAATATCGACAACACGATCCATGGTCAGCCGGAGGCTGGCCCGTCATCGATGGTGAGAGGTTAACGCGGCCCGGGATCGAAGATGCGCCCAAGTTCGTCGATACGAATCTGCCGGGCTCTGGCCTTCTGCAAGCCGCCAGCAGAAGAATAGAAATATTTGAAGGGATCAATATCGGGCGAAGTCGCGTCTCGCGCTTTCAAGGGTCCTGCTTCCTGATGTTCTGCAAAGGTAATCTGTCCCCCACTGGAAAATTTCACGACCCGCATGATCTTGCGCGGCTGACCTTGCGGCTCGACCGCTACCAAATCGTTCTGGCGCAAACTTAAAACTCTCTTCGCCGCTGGGTGTGGGCGCTGGACAGGCTGGCCGGCCTGGTGCGCTTCAAACATGGTTATGATGCCCGAATGAGCTTTCCCGTCCCTGTCCCTCCAGCTTGATACCCATTTTCCGTCCGGCATCCGCCACACGTCATATCGCGCATTGGCATCGCCCTTGTAGGCTTTGAAGGCATGACCCGATGCGTCACGGATCGGGATGACCTTCAATGTTTCCCGCACTCTGACATGCCGTATACCCTTGAACACAGGGTCTGATTTGGAGAACTGGGCCAGCGCCTCCTGGAAATCCTTACCCGATTTACCGTCAGTGGCCTCCCGCAGTGCCCGCTGCAAAGCAGCGTCCGGGATGCGGATGGGATTGGAGAGGTCATCCGGCTTGAGGCTGAGCAGAGGCACACGGTGGACGACAATCGGCAAGCCGCTTTCGCTGGTCAGGCCGGTCAGTCCGTAGGCAGTCTCGTTGTGCAGCCGTGCGGCGGTGGCATCCTTGCCCTTTGCCGGAACGCCCTTGCGGCCATGATCGGCCTTGTGACTGACAACAACGCGCGCCAAAGACTCATGCAGATCTTCGCGGAATGTTTCCCAAGGCTTGGGCAGATCGATGAAAAGCCTGTCGAGATCCTGACGCTCCGCGCGGCCCGCCGCCCTCGAAATCTCGTTCAACAGACCCCGTGTCGTGACCCCGACAACGGCGGCATCAATCGCATGGTGGCGATGATCGAGGCGATTCTTGGGCGCGCCGCTATGGGGATTCTCGATATAGTTATGATCGGGCAGAAGCTCGTTCAAACCCCATAGGCGCCGCAGCATCGCGGTCATGCGACCGGGGATGACATAAACCCCGGCAGTGTCGGGATAAAGGCTCGAAAGATAGGTCCGTGCCATCCGCGACAGATATTGCGTGTCGCTCAGCTGACGCGCAATAAAGCCGCCCTCTTGATTGAAGCGTTCGATTGCGTCCGGGGCAAAGCGCCATTGCTTTGATTTATGGAGCCGTGACACTTGCTCGGCGATGATCGCCCAGCGCTCCGTGTGTCCCCAGGCTTCCCAAGGCGTCTTGTTGCCCTTCTCCTGCTTGCAGCTGCGATGCGCGATGACCTTGTTTGCGGCGCTATCGTCGAGTGAACGGGAATAGGGAATGATGTGTTCAATCTCGGTTTCGCCTGAGAACAGCGCCATTTGCCCGATGTGACGTCCGCAAAACGGGCAGCACCGGTCGAGCGGATTGTTCGGATTGAGGTCTTCCCACAATTTCAGGAGCGACCGGTTCGCCCCGGTATCAGGCTGTCCGCTTTCGAGCAGTTTCTTCGACCTGGCCTCAGCAGCGCGAGTGTTAGCGCCGATACGCCGGTTGTGTTCGGCCTTGCCTTTCTCGCTGAGCTTCAGTTCGCGTGCCAGTTCGACAACAATCTCATCCGGGCGGCCATGAGCCTTGATAAGGGCATTCAGCAAGCGGCGGAGCTGGTTCAGGCCGATATGGACCGTGGGATTGGTGATCTTGCCCCAGCGTATTTCGTCGTCGTCGTCCGGATCGAGCGAGCCGGGCGGAATTTCCCTGGAGAGGATTTCACCGTAGTAAGGCAGCTGCTCCAGTATCTCGCCGGTGCGGAAATCGCTGTGCGACTTTCCGAGCGCGGCTTCCACTGCCTCGTTGTATGTCAGCGGATGTCCATCTTTCGACCCCGACTTGAGTTGGGCGAGAATCAATCGGCTGGCCGTTTCGCCGAGGCGCCCATGGCCTTCTGGCAGGCGCACACGCCCAATCGCTTCCGCCTGTTCCACAGTGACACCGTGCGTGGCCATCAACCAGTCGCGCAGGCGAACCGGATCTTCCTCCTCTGCCACCGTCTCGATAATTGACCATTGAACGCCGGGATCGAAATGCGCCCAACGATCACCAAAGCACCTTTTGTCGCTAAATGAGGTGAAGATTTCATCGCCGGCAAGACCAGTGCGGTTGTCGGTAGCCTTGTTGAAGCTCTCACCATCAGCGAGCTTCAGCAGTCTCGCCAGGCCTGAGAAACCCGCGGTCTTCGCCGATTTCAGTTTGAGAATGATCTTGTCGCGCTGCTCGAGCGTCAGCTTTCGAGATGGTGCTCCCGCTCTCGTGATTTCAAGTTGATTGACCTCTTCATACAACCGCCGTTCCTGAAAAAGCGGGTGGGCCTTGGGCAGGCGTGGCTCTTCGTTGAAAAAAGTGCAGCCTCCGACCTTCGGTGTCTTCAATGGTCGCTGGAAAAAGATGATGCGCCGCAACCGGTCGCGGACAGCATCGGTCAACAACGCGGGATTGTATGCGGCCTGTGCTGCCCAGATCGCGTCGAACTCAGCTTCCAGATGGCGGCGTTCGGGGTAAAAGTCATAGCCATCTGCTTCCGTGCGCATCCGCACGCGTTTTGCATCCCTGCCAGCCAGAAACTCCCCATAGGTGCGCGCGCCTGCTTCATGCATCGCCAGATCGAGCGCCTTTGCACCGTCCGCGATCTTGCCACCCTCCTTGTCATTCCCCGCTTTGCGCTCAGCCTTACGGTTCGATTTGAATCCTCGCCGCTGGTTCAGATGGAAGAGCACTCGGCCGAGAAGGTGGGGTTCCAGTTCTTCATCCAGTGCTGTCACGCGCAGAGCATAAGGGTCGCATCCGGTCAGCGCTTTGGCTTCTTGAATGTCAGTAGGCATGAGGCCAGTGTTCATCAGGGCGTCCAGCAAAGCCGACCGACGCCGAACATAGCGATCACGCCGCCGTCGCATCGCCCGTGCTTCGCGCCGGTCAACCGCAAGAGATGTTCCTGACTTGGGATCTCGCCCGTCTGAGAAAATGCGAACGCCGATGTCGCGTATACCGATCGGCTTGCCTGCCCCATCAAGATTGAAAAGGCACCAACCGATGCTGTTCGTGCCAATGTCGAGACCAAGACGCGTGCCCATCGGAAATCCTGCTGTCAGCCAACACCCAATTCTTACGAGGGATATTGACGACTGCAAGCGATATGGTATTTCTAGGATTCAGAAATCGTGGTCTGGTTGTTAACAAGCAACTTGATTGCACCAAATAAGGTGGGGGCTGCGGCCCCCATTTTTACAGCGCGATTTATTTGAGTCTCGCGCTGAATTAGCTCGACCAGCGACACTCAACGGCGCAAGTGGCGGTATCTTCCGGTCTATGTCAGGCCTATCCCCGCGAGACACACGAGATGGTGTTTGACGCCCAAGCCCAGGGCTTCGCCTTCTTCAACCGCGTTCCGCTGAGGGGGATCCATGACACATGAAAACCCGCAGATCCGCGGTCTTCGGGGCAAGAAGCGTGTAAGACGACGGCATCAATAGCACCGTGACTTCTCCACCGGCCGCGACCCTCACCGCCGGCGTTGGTGTTGCCTCGGTCGTCAACTCGAAGTTTGCCCTCTATGGCCAGGCAGGCTGATCCTATGCCTGCATTAAGGGAATTCGGCGGGGTGAAGGACGGCGGCGGCTCCTGCTTCGCCCGAAGGGCGAAGCAGGAGCCGCCGCCAACAGCCATGGCTTGGTCGAGCACCGCTATTCGAATTGCCGAACCGGTTGATCACGCAATGAGGTGTGTGCAGGTCTCGGCCTACGCTTCTGAGCACTTCAGAGTGGGCAGACAAGGAGGTCGGCTATGCTGGCCTCTTCCTTTTCGTGCACTCTCGGGCGAACAAGAGTCACACCATAAGTCTGGCAAGCGCCGCCGACACAGTCTCGGCCCGTCCGTGGGGAAAATCCTGCTTTGCTGAGCCCCCTCGCGCAACCACGCCGATTGCTTCCAATGGCGATTGCGACGATGCTCGACCCTGTTAGGAGCGATCGATGGAAATGCTCGACAGGTTAATGCGCTTTTTCCTGCAGACAGGCTTGCCGCCCCATGGCTTTTGCCTCCTTTGGGATCCGGGTCTTGTCTGGACGCATGTCATCGCCGACGCGCTCATTGCAATGGCGTATTACTCAATTCCAGTGGTTCTCTGGCTGTTTCTGAGGCGTCGTCCGGACCTTGAATTCGGTTGGGTCCTGGGCCTTTTCGCCCTCTTCATCCTGGCCTGTGGCACAACGCACCTGATCAGCATTCTCGTGTTGTGGGTTCCGGCATACGGTATCGAAGCGCTCGTCAAGGTCATCACGGCTGGCGCCTCGATCGTGACAGCGATTGTTTTGTGGCCACTTCTACCAAAGTTGGTTGCCGTACCCTCGCCGAGCCAGCTGCAATCCGCACTTGACCGATTGCATGAAGAGGTGGCCGAGCGCCAACATGCGGAAGAAATGCTGCGGCAGTCACTAAAAATGCAGGCAGTGGGCCAGTTGACTGCAGGGATCGCACATGATTTCAATAATCTGTTGACGGTCATCAATGGCAATCTGGAGCGTCTGAAGCGCGGAGTTGATGACGAGCACAAGGCCGCAAGAAGCATCGAGAATGCCCTTTCAGCCAGCGAACGGGCGGCAAGGTTAACCGGTCAGTTGCTCGCTTTTGCCCGCAAGCAGCCCCTCCTGATCGTCCCGGTCGACGTCAATCAGGCAGTCTGCGATCTTGTGCCGCTAATCGAACAGACGACCGATGGGAAAATGACGATCGAGACGGACTTGTGGCCCGCGCCCCTGGATATCGCGATCGACAAGAACCAGTTCGACGGAGCGATCCTGAACCTCGCGCTCAATGCCCGGGACGCGATGCCGGCAGGTGGTCTTTTGCGGATCACCACTGCCATGGAAGGTGGGTCCGTTGCTATCTTTGTGAAAGATCAAGGCGTCGGGATGGACAGCGAGACCATTTCACGGGCGGTCGAACCGTTCTTCACGACCAAGCCTGTCGGTTCTGGCACCGGCCTTGGCTTGAGCCAGGTCTTCGGATTCGTGGTGCAAAGCGGTGGGCAGGTCAAGATCGAGTCCGAGCCGGGAACTGGAACCAGCGTGAAGCTTTCTTTTCCGCGACGTGTTGGAGGGGCAGATGAAGCGAGTGCTGGCTGTTGACGATGAGCCGTTGCTTCTCGAGCTTCTCGTCGATGAGCTTGAACTTGGCGGCTACAAGGTCGAAAGTGCCTCGAACGGTGATGCTGCCATGGCCCTGCTGGGTTCGGATCACAGGTTCGACGTGATCGTCACGGACTTGAGGATGCCTGGCAAAGTCGATGGCTGGATGCTTGGCCGTCATGCCCTCGACAGCGATCCGGATGCTCGAGTAGTCTACATGACAGGGTATGCCGAAATGCCGGCGGCGTTGACCGATCGAGAGAAATTTCTGCGCAAACCCTTCACAATGGACAAGCTTTTCTCGCTCCTCTGAGAAGGACCGTTCTTCCCTTTCAGGCCTTGCAGGCGATCTTTGTGTGTCGTCCTGGATCAACCCCTACGTTCAGTTACGAGCCGTAACTTGAGCCGCTGCGCAATGCGCAAATTGGCAGTCGCCCCGCAATTCCCGCCAACGACCGACCACCGGGCCTGACGCGAAACGAAAGTCACCTTGGCGATGATCGCCGAACCCACACAACCGGGCTGCCGCATCTGGCTGCGCCATGCCGACCTTGACGGCCATCCGGTGCCACAGGGATGCCAGCAGCCGGCAATTCAACGATAGAGCACCGCCAATTGAATGATCTGTCCGATGGCAAAGCAAGGCTTGCCATTCATTGTTCCTGCAAGCAGCTGTCGCCTTTCCCGGCAATGGTTTTGCGCGTTTGCCTTTGACGTGCTCCCCTGATTGTTACCGGTCAGAGGTAGAGTCTCGCTCCTTCATGA
>NZ_LSIA01000299.1:0-290 GCF_001556015.1 Novosphingobium sp. CCH12-A3
GAACAATACTACGCTACGGCACCCCAAGCGACTCTCCCGCGGAGCGGGTTCGTGCTCTGAGCGAATTCGGTCGTCCAACAACCGCGAGCGACAAAGCCAACCCCCTCAAGCCACCTTCACAAAGCTATCAATCACCCGCTTGCGCCCTGCGCTTTCGAAATCGATCTCCAGCTTGTTGCCTTCCTGCTCGGCGACGGTGCCGTAGCCGAACTTTTCGTGGAAGACGCGCGCGCCCACGGCGATGTCGCCGCGGGGTTTGGCGGCGAAGCTGGCGGCGCTGCGGGTGGGTT
>NZ_LSIA01000003.1:0-3835 GCF_001556015.1 Novosphingobium sp. CCH12-A3
GCTTGCGGGCGGGCTGGAAAGGACCCGCAAGAGAGGTCAGCGCTCAGTCGGCGATCAGGCCGATCAGCAGGTAGACCAGCACTGCCGAGCCGAAGCCGAGCAGGGTGCCGAGGGCGAAGGCGACGCGGACCAGCGTGACATCCACGTTGAAGTAGTTGGCAATGCCCGAGCAGACGCCCATTATCTTGCCGTTGACCTTGTCGAGGCGGAAACCGCGAGTGGTCTCGATCGGGCGGGGGGCCGAGTCGTCGAAGCGAAGCTGGCTCATCAGATCATCTCCTGCATGGCGGCGGGCGCCGAAGTGGTGTTGACGGGGGTGTGGACAGTGCCGGCAATCAGCGCGAGGCTGAGGGCGAAAGCGGTTGCTGCGGCGGCGATGCGGTTGGTGATGGCGGTCATGATCTTGTCCTCACGGTAATTGTTTGAGCCGTTATGGCTTAAGCGACCAGCGTTGCATGGGCCGTGCCAAACTAGCGGAATGGCGGATTTCTGCGGATCACGGCGGTCGGGCGGAACCTCGGCATCTTTCCCGCTCCTGAACAGTGGTGAAATTCCCCATTAATTGGCGAGCGTGTTGTCTTCACCGCTGCTGCTGACGCGCTTTGCAGCTTGCTTTTTTACGCGACCGGGCCTATTTGCGCCTCATCCCGACATTGTGAAAGCAAGGTCAGGCTGGTGCCACCGGGCACCGGCAGTGACCCGCTTTTGCCATTCGGCTTATTGGAGATTGCATGGCGGATATCGCGCGGATCGCGGAAGTTATCGAACCGGAGGCCAAGGCCTTGGGCTTCGATCTCGTACGCGTGCGCTATTTCAAGGGCGGCGAGATCGGTGACGAGGAGCATACGCTTCAGGTCATGGCGGAGCGGCCAGAGACCGGCCAGCTGGTGATCGAGGACTGCGCCGCGCTGTCGAATCGCATTTCCGACCGCTTCGACGAACTGGAAGAGGCGGGCGAAGTGCTGCTCGAAGACGCCTATCGCCTTGAAGTGTCATCGCCCGGCATCGACCGTCCGCTGACGCGACCCAAGGACTTTGCCGCCTGGGTCGGGCAGGAGGCTCGCATCGAGCTTTCCGAGCTGCTGGGCGAGCGCAAGCGTTTCCGTGGCGATCTTGCCGGCTTCGATGCCGAAACCCAGACCATTTCGATCGAGGACGATGGTATCGTGTTCGAGGTGCCGTTCGCCCTCGTTGCCAATGCCAAGCTGATCCTGACGGACAAGCTTATTGCCGCTTCCCGGCCGCTGGATACCAGCGGTGCGGACGAAATTCTCGAAGAACAGGAAGACTGACCCATGGCCAGTGCGATTTCCGCCAACCGCGCCGAACTGCTTGCAATCGCCAACGCGGTTGCCACCGAGAAGATGATCGACAAGTCGGTGGTCATCGAGGCGATGGAAGAGGCAATACAGAAGTCGGCGCGCAACCGTTATGGCGCCGAGAACGACATTCGCGCCAAGCTCGATCCGCGCACCGGCGACCTGCGCCTGTGGCGCGTCGTGGAAGTGGTCGAAGTAGTCGAGGACTACTTCAAGCAGGTTGACCTCAAGGCTGCCGAAAAGCTGCAGCCGGGCGCCAAGGTTGGCGACTTCATCGTCGATCCGCTGCCGCCGGTGGACCTGGGCCGCATCGACGCGCAGTCGGCCAAGCAGGTGATCTTCCAGAAGGTCCGCGATGCGGAGCGGGATCGCCAGTACGACGAGTTCAAGGATCGCGCGGGCGAAGTGATCACCGGCGTGATCAAGTCGGTCGAATTCGGCCACGTGATCGTGAACCTCGGCCGCGCCGAGGGCGTGATCCGCCGCGACCAGCAGATCCCGCGCGAAGTGCCGCGCGTGGGCGAGCGCGTCCGCGCGCTGATCATGAAGGTCGAGCGCCAGAATCGCGGGCCGCAGATCTTCCTTAGCCGCGCGCACCCCGAGTTCATGAAGAAGCTCTTCGCGCAGGAAGTGCCCGAGATCTACGACGGCATCATCGAGATCAAGGCTGCTGCCCGCGATCCGGGCTCGCGCGCGAAGATCGGCGTGATCAGCCGCGATTCGAGCATTGACCCGGTCGGCGCCTGCGTCGGCATGAAGGGCAGCCGCGTCCAGGCCGTCGTGCAGGAACTGCAGGGCGAAAAGATCGACATCATTCCCTGGAGCGAGGACACCGCGACGTTCGTGGTCAACGCGCTGCAGCCCGCTACGGTCAGCCGCGTGGTGATCGACGAGGAAGAGAGCCGCATCGAAGTCGTCGTGCCCGATGACCAGCTATCGCTCGCCATCGGTCGTCGCGGCCAGAACGTGCGTCTGGCCTCGTCGCTGACGGGTTCGGCCATCGACATCATGACCGAGGCGGAAGCTTCGGAGAAGCGCCAGAAGGAATTCGCCGAGCGTTCGAAGATGTTCGAGGAAGAACTCGACGTCGACGAGACGCTGTCGCAGCTGCTGGTGGCCGAAGGCTTCACCGAGCTGGAAGAAGTCGCCTACATCGAGACCAGCGAACTGGCGACGATCGAGGGCTTCGACGAAGAGCTGGCGGAAGAACTCCAGAGCCGCGCTGCCGAGGCGATCGAGCGCCGCGAGGAAGCCCTGCGCGAACAGCGCCGTGGCCTTGGCGTCGAAGATGCGCTGGCCGAGCTGCCGCACCTGACCGAAGCGATGCTCGTCACGCTGGGCAAGGCCGGTATCAAGACGCTTGACGACCTGGCGGACCTTGCCACCGACGAGCTGATCGCCAAGAAGCGCGCCGAACAGCGCCGCCGCAACGACAAGGGCCCGCGCGAAAAGAGCGATCGCCCCGAGCGCGTCGAGGACAAGGGTGGCGTGCTGGGCGAGTATGGCCTGAGCGAAGAACAGGGCAACGAGATCATCATGGCCGCGCGTGCCCACTGGTTCGATGACGAGCCAGTAGCTGAGGAGGCCGCCGATGCGGATTCCTCACAATGAGCCGCTAAGCTCCGACATCTCCGGCACTGCACCGGCGGGGAAGGCCTCGCCGGAGCGCAAGTGCGTGCTGACCGGGCGCCATGATGCGCGGGACGAACTGACGCGTCTTGCCATCTCGCCCGATGGCGGCGTGCTGCCTGACGTGATGGCGCGTGCCCCCGGGCGCGGGGCCTGGATCGGCGTGGACCGGCAAGCCCTTGAAAAAGCGATTGCCAATGGCAAACTTAAGGGAGCGCTGGCGCGTGCCTTCAAGGGTGCTGCGCTGTCCATTCCGGCCGATCTTCCCGAACGCATCGAACAGGCGCTGCGTCGCCTGGTGACCGACCGGCTCGGCATCGAGCTGCGGGCGGGCAATGTGCTGCTGGGCACAGAGAAGATTGCGCAAGGCTGCCGGGCGGGGGCTGTGACGTTCCTCGGCCATGCCTCCGACGCCGGCACCGATGGACCCAACAAGCTGGCGCAAGCCTGGCGCGTGGGCGAAGGCGCCGAGGGTTCGGGGATGAAAGGTGTCATCTTGCCGCTGGACCGAGCGGCGCTGTCTGTGGCATTGGGCCGCGACAACGTCGTTCACGTCGCGCTGACCGACCCCGCTGCCGCCGCAAGGCTGCAAGCGCCGCTGCAGCGCCTGATACATTTTCTCGGAAACGAGACTGAAGCCGCCGGATCCGAAACGGGTGCAGTGGCGAACGACGATATTGATACGAAGGGCGAATGAGTTCGATGAGCGATAGCGACAAGAAGCCGACACTGGGCCGTAGGCCGCTGGGTCTGAAGACCTCGGTGGAGGCGGGAGAGGTCAAGCAGACCTTCAGCCATGGTCGCACCAACAAGGTGGTGGTCGAAGTGAAGCGGCGCAAGCTGATGGGCCGGCCCGGCGAGGCCGCTCCTGTTGCTGCGCCTGCCGC
>NZ_LSIA01000030.1:0-7130 GCF_001556015.1 Novosphingobium sp. CCH12-A3
CGATGCAGACGACCGTGCCGTTGCTGCCCGTGTCGACGATCGAGCCGCGCATGAAGAAGGTATGTCCGATACCCTGAGCGAATGAAGGGACCGCTGCGAGCATCGAGATGCCGGCGAGCGCAACCATGATGGAGTTCTTGATCATCTTGGACTCCTCTGAGAAGTGTTGAACACTGCCGCTCGATCTCTCGAGGGGAAGACTTTGTTTCTTCGCCTTCAGGAGTATGGTCCCTGGTCCAAGCTCGGTATACGTATTGTTCGCAGCGACTGTCGGTTTGAGTAGATCCCCCGGGACCGTCGTTGATTTGTCCGTACCTCGCCAAACGGATGGCACCTGCCGCCTCCTCGGTGGGCGTCGTCCAGCATTGGTTGCAACTGATCTGTCCGGGTGCGCCCACTTGGTTCCGGGCACCTTTTGCAGATGTGGTGGGTTACGCCGTTTCCCCCCAACCGTGAGGGCTCCGCCTTCACGGTGCGTATTACCTAGGGGCAACAAAGGAGACGGTGATGAAAAGATCAGGAATGGCGTTCGCTCCCCTCTTACTGCTGGCCGCCGGCCCGGTCCTCGCCCAGGAGGCCATGCACGGCATGGATCATGGCAAGATGGGCCACTCCGACACGGGCATGATGAAACCGACACCCGCCAATCCATACCCGCGTGCCGAAATGGAGATGCATCGTAAGATGATGTCGGCCGTTGGCACCGATGCGACCGAGACCTGGGCCCGCAAGATGATCGAGCATCACCGCGGCGCGATCGCCATGTCACAGATCGTGCTCCGCCAGGCACCCGATGCGAAGACCCGGCAAATGGCTCAAAAATCGATTGCCGAGCAGAACAAGAGCATCGGTGAACTCCAGGCGATGCTCCGGTCTATGGGCAAGCGTCCTCAGTAATAAGCCTCGTTCGTCCCGCCCCCGCCGAGGGAGCGGGAGGTTCGACCAAGGAGTTTTTCGATGAAGATAGCTTTGCGATCCGCGCTGACTGCCGCAGCCTTGTTGGTTCCGGTTGCCGTCAGCGCGGCCACCCCGATCGTCATGCACCGCGACCCCGGCTGCGGCTGTTGTGCCAAGTGGGCGGCGCAGGTGCAGCGGCAGCTCGGGCGCCAGGTGCGCGTCGTCGATGATTCCAACCGCTCGGCGCTGCAAAAGCGCGCAGGGGTTCCCGCGGACGTCTCGTCCTGCCACACCGCAATCGCCGATGGCATGGCTTTTGAGGGCCACGTGCCGATCGCCGACATGAAGCGGGTTCTCGCGACCCGGCCCAAGGGCGTACGGGGCCTCGCAGTCGGCGGCATGCCGCTTGGTTCGCCGGGAATGGAAGTGCCGGGCGCCAAGGCGCAGGCCTATGACGTGGTCGCCTTCGGCCCCAACGGGCGCCGCCTGTTCGCCCGCCACGGCAGCTGATCGGCGGTTTTTTACGGCGGGAGACAAGACGCGGTCGCCCAGCCAGCGTAGCTCCTCCGTCCAGTTCGTCTAGAAGAGTAGACGAAAAGTCTCACAGGAAAGCGAATACGCGGGTGAGGGCGGAAGACGGCCCGTGCGTAAACGGGAATGGATGAACACGGATCAAGGGGGTTGGGTGATGAGCGGTAAACGAGGCGGGGCCTTCGCTCTGCTCCTTGCTGTTGCAATGTCAGTAAGCACGTCGGCATCGGCGCACGAAGATCACGATGCGCTTGGGGCCGGTCCCGGGCCGGCCGCTAACAGCACAGCCGAGACGCCGAAAGCAGACGGAGCGGACGCTGGCGACGGCCATATGGGCATGGGCTCTATGTCGACCGCGGACATGAACATGGGTGGCCGCGACATCGCCGGTGACGACATGGACATGGGCGGCATGCACGAGGAGACCGCGAACAAGAACAAGACGTTTGGGCAGCGACTGGTCAGCTGGCTTGGTCGTGTGCACACGATGGTGATCCATTTTCCGATCGCGCTGTTCATCGGCGCGTTCGGCGTCGAACTTTTCGGCCTGTGGCGTCGCAACCGCGATTACCAGCATGTCGCCCACATCATGTTGGTAGTCGGCGCGCTAGGCGCGATCGTGGCCGCGTTCCTCGGCTGGTTTGCGGGTGGATTTTACCTGACCGATCGCAACCCGATCCTCATGACCCACCGTTGGCTCGGCACCGCCATAGCCGTCTTCGGCGTCGCGCTCGCTTGGATGGCGGCGCGCCACCGCAAGGTTCCCGAGCGGTCGCGGACACTGTACTGGGTGGTGCTTGGCCTGATGACGCTCGCGATCTCGATCCAGGGATTCCTCGGCGGAACCTTCATGCATGGCGGAATAAACCACTTGGCGTTCTGAGTGGACCCGACGCTCGATAGGCGGTCGCGTGTTGGCGCGGCTCAAAGGAATGCGACGAAATGCGACAGCGCCGACCTTCATGCCCATAGGCCTTTTGAGCATAGCGTCGGATGCCGCCGGCGATCCCGGCCCCCGCTTGGCCGCTCGGGCGTGTCGAGCAATCCCCCGGCGCTGGTAATAGCACACTGTCGCGATGCACTCGCGCGCGATCCACGCGATCGTGGTGCGGGATCATCGAAACGGAGAAAGGCCGTGTCGCCGATCGTCGTGTGGAGACGAATAGCGCGAAAAGAAGATGACAAGCGAGCCGGCGACCGGCGCTGGGTTGGCGGTTTTCGCTCGTTGCACCGCCAATGGCTCGCGCTACGTCGGCGGTACGCTCCGAGCGGGACAGAGCCCGGCGATGGCGGATGACAATCCGCTGTCGCGGTCGCGCAGCAGGTTATGAATTGCGGTCGCAGCGACCGCTGCTTGTCCGGTTGCAACGCTGATCTGATCGAGCCCTTCCACCACGTCGCCGACCGCGAAGAGGCCAGCAACCGAGGTTCGCTGGTGGGCGTCGGTCAGAACGCAGCCTGATCCGCTGAGCTGCGCCCCCAGCAAAGACGCGAGCCGCGTCCGAGGCGACGAGCCGAGCGCGGGGTAAAGCGTGTCGAATTGCAGCTCCAGGCCATTGGCCAACCGCACCTCGACACAGTCGCCAAGACGCAGCTGCTCGACAGGCGAGGGGGCGACATCGATGCCCTGCTGGTTCAGCTTGGCAAGTTCGGTCGGCCCGAGATCGAGCGAGCGCTCAGCCAGAAGCGTGACCTTGGCCCCATAAGCCCTCAGGAATTCAGCTTCTTCAGCGCCATGACCACTGCCGCCGAGCACCGCCACGTTCATCCGCCGGGCCTCATAACCATCGCAGATCGGGCAATAGCGGAGAAGCCCACGCGCCACGCCGATGTCATGCATTGCATCGGGCATCTCTGGACGTTGATTGACGACACCGGTAGCGAGGACAACGGTCCGCGCGCGCAGGACGTTAAGTTCGCAGCTTGCCGAGAAGTGGTCGCCTGACGCGACGATTGCGTCGATCTCGCCGCTCTGGACCGTACCGCCATATTCGTGCAGCTGAGCCTGCAGGCGCGCAAGAAACGTGACGCCGGAAATGCCGCCGGGAAATCCTGGCAGGTTGTGCGAGCGCGGGATGGTGGCGGCGCGCCCCGCCGCTGCGTCGTAGACGACGCAGCTCCTGAGAAACCGAGACAGATAGATCGCGGTCGTGAGGCCCGCTGGACCGCCGCCCACAACCAAACAGTCGATGACCTCCTCGGGGTCGCCAGTCCAGCCTTGATTGGTCAACCGCAACCTCATCATTACCCCGCGCATGCGCCCGTCGGGCCCGCGGCCACAGTTCGTTCGAAGGGAGACGCAGTGAGAAAGCGCTCCATGCTCCCTTCTGAATACGCGCCGGTGCCGCAGACCCCTCATCGAGGGCAGCGCGTCGGCACGAAAAAAGATCGTGAGGGGTGAACCGTCCGGCTGCGTAATACAGGTGAGCCCAATTGAAATGGAGATTGCCCTAATGCGCCGCTTGTTCATCCCGACTGCCGCCGCCGCCCTGTTCTTCGCAGGCGGCGTGGCGAACGCGCACCCGAAGCTGGTGTCCGCCAGCCCCGCCGCCAACGCGGCGGTTGCGACCCCCGAGAAGATCAGCCTCCAGTTCAGCGAGAAACTCGTGCCGGCTTTCTCCAAGGCCGACCTTACCATGGCCGCGATGCCCGGCATGGCGGCGATGAAAATGGCCAGCAGCGCCGCAGTCGGCGCCGATGGCCGGACGCTCACGATCACCCCGAAGCAGCGTCTCCCGCGTGGGCGCTACAGCGTCGACTGGCAGGTCGTCTCTAGCGACACACACAAAATCACCGGCAGCTACAACTTCACGGTGAAGTGAGCGAATGCTCGACTGGCCGACCGTCGCCATCCGCTTGGCGTTATACCTGGTCCTGGCGGCGCTGTTCGGCCTGTCGGCCTTCAGCCTCTATGGTCTTCGTCTTGGCGAGCGCGATGATGCCATCGCGCTGCGGCCTTGGCTCACGGCAAGCGCAGCGCTCGGGTTGCTGCTCTCAGCCGTTGGCCTGATCCTTATGGCCTCGGCGATGGCCGGTTCTGCATTCTGGCCGATCGACCAGGCAGCGGTGGCCGCGCTGCTCGGGGGGCCACCGGTTGGCACCGCCTGGAAGGTGCGTATGGTGGCGCTGGTCATCGCCGTCGGTGCAGCCCTGCTGGCGCGAGGCAGAGCATCGTGGCTGGCTATCGCCATGATTGCCGCCGCCGCGGCATTGGCGACACTCGCGTGGAACGGGCACGGCGCCATGGACGAGGGAAGCACCGGATGGCTTCACCTCGGTGCGGACATCCTCCACCTCTTGGGAGGCGGTATATGGGTCGGCGCGCTGTTCGGATTGCTTCTCCTGTTGACGCGTCGCACCGAGGAGATCGATGCCGCGCACCTTCGGCTGACCCATCGCGCCCTGCATGGGTTCGGCGCCGTCGGCACGCTCGTGGTTGTTACCCTGGTGGTCACCGGCTTGATCAACAGCTGGCTGCTCGTCGGCCCAGCCAATTTCGCGGCCTTGGGGACGACGCTCTACGGCCTGCTGCTGCTCGCCAAGCTGGTTTTGTTCGCAGCGATGCTGGGGCTCGCTTCGCTCAATCGGTTCCGCCTCACGCCGGCCTTCGAGCGCTCGATTGCCATGAACGACCATGGCGGGGCGCTTACGGCGCTGCGGGTCAGCCTTGCGGTCGAGACAGCCTGCGTGATCGGCATCCTGGCGCTCGTGGCATGGCTAGGCACCCTCGCGCCACCCGCGTCGGGCATGTAAGCGCTATGGACCAACCGTCCACGCAAGCGCCGCTCAGGCCTTCCACCTTCTTTTACCCACTTACGCGGCTTAACCCTCGCCTCCCAAGACACCCCCCGCTTGGACTGAGCTTACGTGTCCGACGCCCTAAGTCGCCCACAGGCGCTTGCGGGAAGGCCGCGTCGCGCTGCAAAGCTGGGCGTGCGAGAGGGTTGGTCCGGGTGGGCCTGTCAGTGTTTTCAGAGATGAATGAACAAGGGTGGCAAAGTCATGACCGATGGCAAACGCAGTGAAGCCGGCAGCGGCCAGGGTGGCGAAGTCGTCCTCATCACGGGTGCGAGCGGTTTTATCGCCGCAGCGCTGATTGCCCAGCTCGGCGAGCGCTACACGGTCGTCGGCCTTGATCGCGCCGGCCCTCCCGACCCACCGCCGCCCGCGGCGGCGATCGACATAGACCTCGGGTCAGACGAAGCGGTCCGAGTTGCGCTTGACGAGGTGCGCGCACGGTACGGCAACCGCATCGCCTCGGTGATCCACCTCGCCGCCTATTATGATATCACGGGTGACCCCAATCCGCTCTACGACAAGGTCACCGTGCAGGGCACCCGCCGGCTGATTGACGGGCTGCAATCGTTCGAAGTCGGACAATTCGTCTTCGCCAGCACGATGCTCGTTCATAAGCCGACCCCCACACCCGACGAGCGCATCAACGAGGACTCGCCGATCGGCGCGTCCTGGGCCTATCCGCAGTCCAAGGTCGACGCCGAGACATTGCTGCATGAGCGCCACGGAAACATCCCCGTCGTTTATATGCGCGCCGCCGGAGTTTACGACGACGACGGACGCTCGGCTTTTCTCGCGCAGCAGATATCGCAGATTTACGAGCACCGCCTGATTTCGCATTTTTATCCCGGCATGCTGTGTGCGGCGCAGTCATCGGTGCACCGCGACGACTTGGCTGACGCCGTGCTGCGTCTGGTCGATCGGCGGCACGAACTGCCGTCAGAACTGCCGCTGCTCATCGGCGAGCCCGACGCACCCGGCTATGCCGAGATCCAGGACATCGTCGGCGAGGCGCTCCACGGCGAGGGCTGGAAGACGATCCGGATTCCGCAGCCGCTCGCGAAAGCCGGGATCATCCTGCAGAACGAAGCGCTCGGCAGCGACGACTTCATCCAGCCCTGGATGATCGACAGCAGCAACGACCACTATATCCTCGATATTTCACGCGCCCGCTTGCTGCTCGGTTGGGAACCGAAGCATCGCCTCCGGGACACGCTGCCGACGATCGTCGCCGCGCTGAAGCGCCACCCGCGGGCCTGGTATCGGAACAACAAGCTTAACGAGAATCTGGTTGCCTGGCACGATAAGCTAAAGGCCGAACCTGTAGCGCCGGGCCAACAACCCGCAGCGGCAGGCGGTGGAATGGCCGACATGGATCACGGGGCTGCGGACCATAGCAGCATGGACCATGCTGCCATGGGGCACCGACCTGGCGCGGCGGACATGGCGATGACCGGTCACGGTGCACACGGCGATCACATGGCCATAATGGACCGCGACGAGCGCCGTGCGCGCTGGGCTCTTTACGCAAACATCGGTCTTGGGCTGTGGCTCGCCTCCAGCCCGCTTATCTACGACTCCGTGACCACTCACAGTGTCGGCGAGGCGGCGCGCTTCGTAACTATTGATCGCGGGCTGCCGTCGATCGAGTGGCGGGCGAACGCGCTGGCCATCAGCGATGTCGTCAGCGGCCTCGCCATCGTGCTGTTCGGCGCGCTGTCGCTCGTTCCGCGCACCAAGACATGGGCGCAGTGGGCGGTCGCGTTCGTCGGAATCTGGCTGTTCTTCGCCCCGCTGATCTTCTGGAGCCCGAGCGCCGCTCAGTACAACAACAACCTGCTCATCGGCTCGGCCGTGATCGCCCTGTCGGTGCTCGTGCCGATGATGCCGGGCATGAGCATGGCGGG
>NZ_LSIA01000300.1:0-18402 GCF_001556015.1 Novosphingobium sp. CCH12-A3
ATTTCCAGCGCCTTGGGAACCCCCTGCGATTCTATCCGGTCGGATTATGCTCTAGCGGTTCCTCGGGGCCGACAGGGCTTTACGGTGCCGTTTCGGATGGGCCGCTGGGGCCATTCGTGTTCCTGAACGGCCATGGACTTATTGCCGCAAACCCGGTTGACGCGCCAGCAAAGGAATACAGCTGGTGGGTGATGGATGATCTCCGGGTCATCGGCTTCGCAGATTTTCCAGAGGTCGCCGACCCTGCTACCCTTACCACTGCCCAACTGCGGCGTGAACGGTTCGCGGGGTATCCGGCGCCGTTCTTCCGCATCGCGCTGGACGGAGGGACATCGCGGGTGGTTGTCTAGGTTGATCCGCGCACGATCACGTGCGGCTCGATCTGGCTGGATCGCGTCGCCTCTCCGGCGATCCTACGAAGGAGCGTCTGTGTGAGCAGTTGCGCTCCGTGCCGCAACTGCTGGTCGATTGTGCTGAGCGGCGGGCTCATGTGCTCGCCGATCGGCAGGCCGTCGTAGCCAATCACGCGGACGTCATCCGGTACGCGCTGACCAAGGTCGCGTAGCGCCCTGATCACGCTGATCGCGGTCACGTCGGATCCGGCGACGATACCGTCGGGGATTTGCGCCATGTTGCCCAGTTGCTCACGCACGTCGGCATAGGCGGCATCCGGTTCGAAATGCGTGCGCAGTTCCACAAGCGGAGTTGCCCCCGCCTCAAGCAGCGCCCGCCGGGCGCCGTCAAGACGCTCGCCGAACTCCGAACCTTCCAACGGCCCGGCATAGGCTATGCGTCTGCAGCCTCGGTCAATCAGGTGCATTGCCGCGAGCCTGCCGCCGAGGCGGTTGTCCGATCCGATCGAACAGTGGTGCTGACCGGGCGAGTAGCCGCCCCATACCACCATTGGCTCGTAACGCCGCGATATGGTTTCGATGACGTGGAACTGGTCCGACTGGCCGACGACCACAATACCGTCGACTCGCCCACTGCCGATGAAGCGGTCCATCCAGCGATCGTTGCGGGGCAGCACGCGCGACAACAGCATGTCGTAACCGTATTCGGCAAAAGCATCGGCCAGAAAGCCTGTCATCGTATTGAAGAATGGGTCTGACAGGTGCTGCAGGGCTTCATGTCCCAAGGGTACCAGCACGCCGATGGTCATCGTACGCTGCGTGCGCAGGTTGCGAGCCGCAATGTTGGGCTGATAGCCGAGTTTCTCTGCCAGAACGGCTATACGTTTGCGCGTCTCGTCACTGACGCGCCCCGATCCAGTCAACGCGCGCGAAGCGGTGGCGGTCGAAACTCCCGCCAGTTCGGCAAATTCCTTGAGATTCTTGACGCTGACCATGCCTGTTCGACTACCGTTGCCCGCCTTCAAGGATAATAGCTCTCCGTGCTGATGTGACACCTACACGCGGTGTCGCCAGTGGCAAACTGCAAGCGCACATTCATATGAGAGTGGCGCGTTCTGCTGCGTCGTCTTCTCCGATCATGGTCGGTGAAGACCCCAACTGCAGCGATGCCATATCGTCTGGCGACGCGGCGCGCCACGGCGGAATGCCGCAGGCCGCCGGCGCGCCTTGGGCGGCAAACGCCGACAGAGCCTGAACCATGCTGTTGGACAGGGCCACCGCGTCCATTCCACCGCCGGTCATCGATGCACAGGTCTGAGTGTTTCCGAACCAGAACGGAATGTCGAGGCAATGGAAAGCCATCGGTCGACCCTCAAGCACCGGAGTCTGCCAAGTGAACCAGAACAGCCACGTCGGGGAGCATTTGCTTTCGAACCGCCTTCTCGCCTGATTGATCACGGCCTCGCGGATTGGTGCAGTTGCGATGCGAGACCACAAAGCGAAGGGCTTTTCGTTCTGCGCATTCACCCGAAATCCGGCGATAACTGCTTCTGCCCTGCCGGGAGCGAATCGTTCGACCCTGCGCTGAAGTGCTGCTTCGTCCATCTCGAACGCTGCGGGATCGTTGATGCCCGTAACAAATTCGTTGAGCGTGGAGCCGATGATCAGTGGGACTTGCGGACCGTTCGCCGCAAATCCTGGATGCATGGGGTCTGCCAGCAGCGTTTGCCCGTCCAGCGTTGGGGCGAAGTTCAGCATATCCGGAATCCGGCGCACGTCTACAAACCCGTCGAAAGGCGGATTGACCCGGGCAAGGACCCGCTGGGCTGCCGCCTGCATTTCTGAATAAGGCCGCGTTTGCAGAGAGGCCAGATCGCCCTTGGCAATGTCGAGCTCGTCAAGAATCAGGCGGGAAAGTCGGCGGGTCTTGGTCGGCGTGTTGAACATCGCGAAGGACCCGCTAAGCACCATCGCTCGGTGATACAACCCCTTGGCCGTGGGCATCGCCATCAGCGCAGTGACTTTGGCTCCTCCGCCCGACTGGCCGAAGATCGTCACGCGCGAGGGATCCCCTCCAAATCGGGCAATATTGTCGCGCACCCAGCGCAGTGCAGCTACGATATCAAGCACGCCGAGATTGGCCGAGGTGGCATGTTCCTCGCCCCAGTCGGACAGATCGAAAAACCCCAGCAGGTTCAGTCGGTGATTGAGCGTAACCACCACCGCGTTGCCACTGGCAGCCAGATTCGTGCCATCGAATGCCGGAATGTCATGCCCGGATCCGGCAGCAAAGCCGCCACCATGCAACCAGACGAGCACTGGACGGCGCGCGGCATCAAGAGCTGGAGTCCATATGTTCAGTCGCAGGCAATCTTCATCCTCGACTGCGTCGTTCCAGCGGAAGATAAAGGCTTCTTCATCATGGAAGCGTCCCATGCCCTTGTCCTGTGGTGCAATCGGGCCGTAGTGAAGGCATGAGCGAACACCGTTCCAGGGCTCGGGTGGGCGCGGTTCAAGAAAGCGATTGGCACCACCGGTGGGCGCTCCATAGGGCACGCCCTTGAACACGGTAACCGCGCCCTGCCGGTAGCCCCTGATGGGTCCGGCAGTGGTCCTGACCGTAAGCCGTGCTGCTTCGGTATAGATTGGCGCCCTCTTGTCAAAGAACGGCATCGCCTGGTCCTGCGCAGACGTTGCTGCAGTTGGTGCCAAGGCAATTGCTCCAACACCGGTCGCAGCAGTGATGATATCGCGCCTCTGCATACCCTCGCATCCTTCTTATGCGACCTCGGCGATACCTTTGGGGGAATGAGTGGTATCGCCGAGAATTGCATCAGTTGGTGTTGACGCGGAATGTCACCCCGATCGTGCGCGGGCGTGGCCCTGCCAGAAGCGTAGGACCGTTGGCGGAGGTGGGGCCGCGTAAATCGGACAGGTTGTCCCCGAACAGGCGCACTTCGTATCGATCAAACCGTACGCCGATGCTCGCCTGGTAGAGTTCGTAGGGATTGATCTCGTTGACCGTGGCATCTCCAAGACGCGAACGGCCGATAAAGGTCGCCGAACTGGTAGCGAAAAGCGTGGCATTGCCGATCGGCCGTTCGTAGCTCGCATCCAAACGGAAATTGTGTGTTGGCGTGTTGAGCAGGCGCAAGCCGTTGGAAATGCGAGGATCGGCTCCGGCGAACGCTGGGCGGACGCGTGTGAACTTGGAGTCGTTGGCGTTACCGATGGCATTGAGCGTCAAGCCCTGAAGCGGCGTCCGCCATGTCATTTCCATGTCGATCCCCTGCGCTTTGCCATCGCCGAGGTTGGCAAAAGCCGCCAGCCCGATCGACGTGTTGAAGGCGCTCTGGATGTTCGTGTATTTTATGTCGTAAAGGCTGACGGCCACCCGCAGCGCCCCGTCCAGCAGTGCACCCTTCATGCCCACTTCAAGGTTGCGCAGCTTGTCCGGCGTCAGCGAGATGCCGCTCGGCACGCCATCCGCGATCACCGCGTCGGCCTGTGCTTGTGACTGAAGAATTCCACTGCGGAAACCGGTGCCAGCGTTGAAAAACAGCATCCAGTCGGAACTGGGGTTGAACGCGAGGTTGGCCCGCCAGGTCAATGCGTCGGGCCGCGCCTGGCTCTGAACTCGCACTCCGTTCGAGATGGAGTCCGCTTCGCGTCGGTCTTTGAAATAGCGCAAGCCGACCAGCGGTACGAGCTTGCCGCCGAACAGTTCATAGCTCACCTCGGAGAACACTGCTGCATTCTCGGTCTTGGTGATGGTTTGCCCGTTCAGGCCAAAAGCCGGGAACGTCAGGCTGAACGTGTAGAGACTGCGCGCGTTCTGGTAAAAAACGCCGGCCACGCCCTTGAGCGGCCCGGCATCGTTTGTAGCAACCCGCAACTCGTTTACGAAGTTGCGCGCGTCGCCGCCGTTGATCAGCACGCCGGTGCCAAGCGGCGCGCCAACGTTGAGGCCGACTTGGAAGCCGCCGGGCAAAGACTTCTGGTAGGATGTCGCGTTAGTCAACGTGACGGCGCCGAATTCGCGCTCGATGGTGTTTGATGCATACCAGGCCCGGCGCTTGTCAAAGCCAACGACGTCGCCTTGAAAGGCCGCGAACGGCGGGTCGAGCGAGTTGATCACGTTGAGGTATTTCTGATCCGTGGCGAAGTACCAAAAGCGCGTCCGAACCGAAGTAAGCTCGTCCGGCTTCCAAAGCAGCACGGCCTGGACGTCCTTGGAGGTGACATGGTTTGCGTCCCGCTCGCGCGGGGTACCAGTCGGCGCGCCCGAATAGATGTCAGCCACGCCGGCGCGACGATCGTATCCGCCGCTCACACGCAGGCCCAGCTTGCCGGGGACCAGCGGGAAGGAGATCGCGGCTGCCCCCCGATAGTTCGGATCGCTCGCCTCGGCCGATTTGGACAGTTCAAGTTCTCCGGCGTAGGTCACCTGATCGAGGTCGGGGTTTTTGGTGTGATAGATGATGGTCCCAGCCGAAGAGCCAAGGCCATAGAGGGTCCCCTGCGGACCGCGCAGAACTTCAACGCGGTCGATATCGAAATACTGCACCGGCGGCGCGGCCTGATTGTTGGGCACGCCGAAGGGCGTGTCGTCGAGGTAGTAGCCGATCAGGCCATCGCCAATGGGACCGCCGGCGCCCGAACCACGAAACGAGAAAATGCGATAACCCGCCCCGATTTCCTGTGCCTGTGAGGCGCCAGGAATCAGTTGGATGAGGTCCGCGCCATCGCGCACGTTGCGTTGTTTCAGCACATCGCCGTTGAACGCCTGAATTGCCAGCGGCACCTTGTCGAGTCGAACCGAACCGGATTTGAGCGCTGTCACGACGATCTCGCCCGCATCTGCTGGGTCATTCGCGCTGTCGGCAGAAGCATCCTGCGCCATGACCGGTGCAGAAACGACTAGGCCACAGGCTGCCGAGGCGATCAGGGCAAGGCGCAGCTTGGCTACATGCTGAGAAACTTTCATCCTAGTCCTCCCATTGTTTGAATAGTTGAGTAATCGATTGCGCACGTGTTGGTGATTGAGGCCTTCAGCGGCGGCATTAAAGACTATGGTTGGCCGCAGGTCTGGCGAAAGCCGTGCGCAACGTGCGCTTCCACGCGGCGGTAAAGGCTCGCGATACGTTGGCATCAGGCACCACGAAGTCGAACCCATGAAACGCGCCAGGCGTGACGAGCAGTTCGGTAGGGACGCCCGCCTGCACGAGCCGTTGAGCGTAGATCATGTCCTCTTCGACGAAGAGATCCAGCGATCCCACGCCCATGAACGTACGGGGCAAGCCCTCTAGGTTGGGCATCCTCGCCGGAACTGCGCCAGCCGGGACCTTGGTTTGGCCGGCAGGCTGGCCGAGCAAGCTGCTCCAGCCTACGACATTACCTGTTTCATTCCAACCGATCGTGCCGATGAAATCCGGCACGCGTCGGGTTGATCCGGTCCGGTCATCCAACATCGGATAGATCAGGATTTGACAGCACAACGGGACGCTTCGCCGGTCGCGGGCAGCCAAGGCAAGCATGGCGGCAAGTCCACCCCCGGCGCTTTCACCCTTCACGGCGATCCTCGCGCGGTCCACGCCTAGATCATCTGCGTTTTCATGGACCCATGCCAGCGCCGCGTGGCAGTCCTCTAGCGGCCCCGGAAAGCGCGCTTCAGGGGAAAGGCGGTAGTCCACTTCGACCACGATGCAGTCGAATTCCTGCGCCAGTTGCTGTGATGCGGGTATGGTGTCGGCCATGCGTCCGACGATGAAGCCGCCTCCATGGATGTGCAGGACCGCAGGTCGCAACTCCGTCTTTCGGCCTGCACCAATTACTGCGACCTTGACAGGTGGGTGGCCGTGAGAGCCCGGAATCATGCGGAAGTCGACCGAAGGGGCGGGCGCAGGCAAAATTTCCGGTGGTGGCGGCGCGGCTTTGCGCATGGCCACAATCGCAGCATGATCGAGAGGATCGGGCAGGGGCTGGGCGAGGATCAGCTTTGCTCCGTCACGCAGTTCAGGATCGAGCAGTGTCATCGGAGTCACAGCGGCCTTTCCGAGAACCGCCGCACCGCCTCTTGCGCGCGCGCCTAGCAAGGAAGGCATCAATGCCGTTGCCAGGGCTGCTGCGCCAGCCGTCCTTCGGGTGAAGTTCACGTTTGGTCTCTCCAGGCCATGCTCTCTTGCGGAGTCTTGGTGAATGCGTAATCGATTTCTTACGCCTTGCGGAGAATAATGCAATCGATTACGCACATCCGCAGCAAGCGATCGGACTGCTCCAGCTGGTAAGAGAGGGTACAGCGATGTCGGGGTTGAAGCGAATTGTGGCGTCATTGGTCGCACCTGCACTGCTGCTCGGCCCCGTCGCCAAAGCCTTTGCGCAGGCCAGCATGCCCTCCGTAATCCAGGTGGATGACGATGGTACGGTCCATGTGCCCGCCATGGCGGTGCCGGTCTCTTCGATGCTGAGCGCTGAGGCCAAGGCCTATCTGACCGACCACCTCAAGGCCATGCAGGATCCAGAGCAGCTCAAGCAGGTGGCTGGCGTACCCGTGTTCATGCAGGGATATCTGGCGAAGGCGAAGGCCACATTCGCCCCGACCATGGTCGAGCGCCAGATCGGCGGCGTGCACGTTCTGGATTACAGCCCGCGAGAGGGCGTTTCACGCCACAATCGCAAGCGCGTGTTGATCAATCTTCACGGTGGCGGCTTCATGGGTTGTTTCCCGGGGTGCGCAGAGCTGGAGTCCATCCCTGTCACCGCAATCGGCAAAGTCCGTGTCGTATCGGTCGACTACCGCCAAGGACCTGCTCATGTCTTTCCCGCTGCCAGTGAGGACGTGGCTGCAGTATATCGCGAATTGCTCAAAACTTACCCGGCGCGCAATATCGGCATTTATGGGTGCTCTGCGGGCGGAATGCTAACCGGTATGGCTACGGCATGGTTTCAGAAGCACCGCCTGCCACGTCCCGGTGCGATCGGAGTATTCTGTGCTGGGCTCACCACTTCCGCCTTCGGCTTCGGTGGGGATGCGGACTATATGACCGCTGCCATCGGCGACGCGCGTGCTGCCCCGGTCTGGCCGGCCGACGCGCAATTGCCTTGGACCGCGCTGCCTTATTTCAAGGGGGCAGATCCGAAAGATCCCACCGTTTCGCCAGGGTCCTCAGATGAAACGCTGCGTCAGTTTCCACCAACGCTGATCATTTCCGGAACAAGGGGCTTTGAGCTGAGCTCTGCCGTGAAGACACATTCTCGCCTGGTTGCGCTTGGCGTCAAAGCCGATCTCCACGTTTGGGAGGGGCTCTTTCACGGGTTCTTCTACAATTCCGATATTCCCGAATCGCTTGAAGCGTACGACGTGATGCTCCGTTTTTTTGATGCCCACCTTGGTCGCTGATCTGCGCACCTGAAGGAGTCATCTTTGGCTGGGAGATCTTGGGATTTGGGCCTCCAAACAGCGTGCACCTGGTGGCTTTGATAACCCTAGTGGCTGTCACCAACGATCGGAGCGGGTGTCAGTTGTTGATGGCAGATTTCCGGGAAAGTTAGAGACGTACCGGTGAAACCGGCACCATCACGGACGCTGCATCACTTGTGCCATTGGCAGGTCCTTTGGCGAACCCGCAAATCGATCCACCCATTCATGGAAATGCTCGACACCGCCCTCATTCCGGCCAAAGCGAACCTCGCGGAGCAGGCCCGATGAGAGTACTGACTGCTGCTCGCGTGACATTGGCAGGTCCTCGGTTCCGACGACCTTACCGAGGAAGTCCGACATCGCCGTTGCATCTGCAAAGTGTTCTTCATCCGGCGGGTTCTCGTGCAAGAATATCTGCACGGTTTCGGATTCTCCTACCGCTTGGCCAGGCCAGACCTGGGACAGGATCACGCCGCGTCCGCCCTTGTAAAAGCAGTTGATCGAGACGTTCGGGAAGACGATCCATTCGCCGAACAGCAGGGAGGCGAGCGGCCATTCGCTCTCTGGCATGTCGGCGAGGCCGGCGATGTCATCCTGTTCGAGTACATGGTCCGCTTTGGTCAGCAAACCGAGGCGCTGATGCGGGCCATGGTAAAAGTATTCGGCGAGATTGCTCATGCCAGAACCAAAGGTCTCGCGGTGCAATACGGGCAGATGGTAGAACTCGAGGTGGGCATCGAACGCGAGCTTCCAGTTCGCGCCGGGTAGGCTGCGGCTCTTAAAATGATGCCACGTGTCGAACCCGAACTGTGCAAGCAACTGGTCGAACCCGTTGAGGAAGGCGTCAAAATCGGGTTCGGCGGCGGGGTCGATGATGGCCCAGACAAGTCCCGCCCGCTCGGTAGTGGGGAAGGAAACGAGACGGGCGGCATCGCTGTCGATCTCGCCGAAAGACTCCCGCGCCGCAATGCCCAGCAGCGATCCATCGAGCCGGAAGCTCCATGCATGGTAGGGACAGGTCAGCCGAGCTGCGTTCCCGCATTCGCGCATGAGGCGCGCCCCCCGGTGGGTACAGGCATTAAGGAACGTGCGCACGACGCCGTCCTTCCCGCGCACGATCAGCAACGGCACGCCAACCACGTCCATCACCTTGCAGTCGCCCGGATTGCGCAGCTCACACGACGCTGCCAGCAGCAATGGTACGCGTCGGAACAGGTGCTCCTTCTCACGCTTGAACCGATCCGCATCGGTGTAGATCGACGATGGCCTGCTGGTCACCTTGGAGGCACGAGTGATGCTGCCGCTGGCGAGGCGTTCGAGCATGCGCCGGGCATCTGCGACCAGGACCGATCTGACGTCCATTCCAGTTCCTCTGCGTCTTACTTTGCCGGCGCCATTGCGCTCGGGCGAGCCACGTCCAACCACGTCCCGACGAAGGACGCAGCTGGACTTTCAGTGAGTTCACGCTCTGCAAGCGGCTCGGATCTGCTCAAATCCTGATGCCGGATTTGCCAGGCGCAAGGATTCCATTAGGATCGAGCGCCCTCTTCAACGTCTGGTCGACCTTGCGCTTGACCGGGCCGAACAGGTCGGCCGCCTGGTCCATGAAGGCCGTGTTGACGCGATAGACCGCATAGCCGCGCTTGCCGAATTCGCTGAGCAGTTTGGCGAAGCATTCATGCGCTCGGGCCATCTCGTCCGGATCCGAGCGGTTGTAGAGCACGTCGATCACATGGTGCATGTCCCGCATCCCGACGATATATTCGGCCACGTAATCAAGCCCGTATTCGCCAAGGATCTGCTTTGCGAGGCGGGTCTGTTCAACAGTTTCACTACCTTTCGCTGCAGTTACGGGGGCAAACCACATCGAGCCGCCGCCGCCGCGCCAACGATACAGGCCGAACTCCTGCAAGGTCATGTCGCCGCGCATCAACTTTGCGCGATAATCGAAGGGCTGGGTGCCGGCGGCCTGCTCTTCCGTGATGATCGTGCCCTTGCCGCTGGCTTTGATTGCGCCAGTGATGATCTGCCAGTTGACCTCGACCTGTTCCTTGGTGCCGTAAAGCGCCGCATAGACGTTCCACGCGCCGAGGCCCTCCTTTGCCTTGATCTCCTCAAGCACGCTGTCGGGCGTCACACCGTCGCCGTCGTAATACTTGCTGCGCGGCATGATCGCGGCGGCTTCCCACATGACATTTGCAAAAACCATCGCATTGGGAATGACGTTGGCGATGCGCAGGGGCCGCAGCGTCTCCACGATATCGTGGATGTCCTCGTCCTTGTCGTAGCGGATGCAGAACGGTTTGTAGACCGGAGGCTTTGGCATCAGCCACATGCCCATCTTGGTGACGATACCGTAGTTGGACTGCGTGAAGATGCCGTCGAGGTAGGGGCCGTAACCCCACTTGAAGACCTGCCAGGCGCTTGTCCCTTCGACTCCGCCCATGCCGGTGCGCAGGACGTCGCCGTTGGCCAGAACAACCTCCATCCCGCACTGCATCATGAAGTGTTCGCCATAGGGCGTGTAGCCGACACCGCGGTCAACCGTATTGCCGAGAGGTCCGGCAATCGCGGAGGGAGCTGGGCAAGACAGCCACAAAGGTATGTCGTTTTCCTCGAGGTAATCCTTGAGTTGCTGGTAGGTCACGCCGGGTTCGACCAGCGCAGTGCACAGCACGGGATCCACATCGAGAATGCGGTTCATGTGCTTGAGGTCGAGCACAACCTGGCCGGCGCTTTGGGGCGCGGCCGAACCGTAGCCGAAGTTGCGCCCGGTCGAGATCGTCCAGATCGGCACCTTGAATTCGTTGCAGACCTTAAGGATCTGCTGGATCTCCGAAACTTCGCGGGCATAGAGCACTGCGGACGGACGATGCAGGTCCTCGCTCTCGGCAATCATGACCTTGGTGTAGGGCGCGATGTGGTCGGCATCGGTGATGACATTCTGTGGGCCGAGAATCGCAACGAACTTCGTGATGGCGGCGTGCATGTCGGCGGCACTGACGCCAGCGGGCAGCACGGCGGGATCTGCGGGTGCCGCTGGTTGCGCGACAGGAGCAGGCTTCTTGCTTGGCATCTAACTCTCCTTTGCTCTCAGTGCTTTGCCGCAGGCTTTGGCAGCCTGGAGGTGGAGACAAAGCGCGCGATGTCGCTGAGTGAGGCATCATCTATTGCCGAATGCGGGAATGCCGGCATCGCCAGCATGCCATTGCGCACTACGCTGACGACGTATTCCTGGGGTAGCGCGCGGCCGCGCAGTTCGGGGCCAACCCCCGTTGTGTGGCAGCGGGCGCAGGTTTGCTCCCACAGGACCTGTGGCGATGCCCATTGACCAGACTGACCGTTGCGGGCGGGCGCTGGAGGAGCGGCATCTGCCGGAAGGGCAAGGGCGACCGCGAGTGCCGCGCCGAACGTGGCACATTTGGACAGGATGCTCAGGTTCATGCGACTCCTCCTGCGGGAAGGACGACCGGACGCAGCGTTGCGCGGCGGTCAATTAAGGCGATGTCGAACAGAGCTTCATCCGCACCATCCAGGAAGAGAGCCAACTTGCGCCCTACGCTGGTGGCCAACGCGATGCGGATCTGGCCAAGACGTTGAAAGTAGTCACCAGCTAGTACCGTCGCACTCCCCTGCCAGCCGGCGGGTATGGCAGAACGCTGGGACGCGATAGCTAGGGGGCCGGACCAAGCTATGGTGGAGGCCGCTAACGGTGCTGCTGTTGCGACCCCTGCCAGTGTGCTGACGGAAATAAAGGTTCTGCGGCTTATCGCAGGCAAGGCATCGGACATGCAGTTCTCCTCTCTGTTGCCACGGGGCTGGCATCGCCGTTGAGCGCTTCTGTTGCCTATCCATCGCAATGGCCGTGCCAAGTCTGCGCTCGTCATTTCGACGCGGGCGCATCATGCTGAATTCACGAGTATATCGGTTCTTCGGGACGGCTACTGTCGCCGAGACAGGGCGAAAACTTGATGGGCAAAATGTCTGATTTCGAACAGCGCTTGTGAATCATTGTTTGAAATAATACGATTGCTGCATGTCCGACGACCTTTTCAACCAGCTACACTTCGATCATGCGCAAGGTCATATCTGGCTCGCCGGGCGGCGAATGATGATGATCCATGCCCGCGCGTTCGGTCTCCTGCGGCACGAAGTCATCGAGGCTGTAGGTCTCGACAAGGCGCGCGGTGTGTTCACGCGGCAGGGGTACAACAGCGGCGCAATGGATGCCGAGATCGCAGCCAAGGTGAGGCCTGATGCCACGATTGAGCAGATGTTCGCCGTCGGGCCGGAACTGCACATGCTTGAAGGCATGGTCCGCACCGATCCGGTCAGCGTGAAGGTGGACACGGCGACGGGCACTTTCGCAGCGGAATACATCTGGCGCGGCTCGACCGAGTGTGAGGCGCACCTCGAACTGTTCGGGCGCGGAGCCTATCCCGCTGGATGGTCTCAGATCGGCTATGCCAGCGGATATGCCAGCGTTTTTCTCGGTCGCCCCATCCTGTTCCGCGAGATTGAATGCGTGGCCATGGGGCACGAGTGCTGCCGCATTGTCGGCCGTCCTGCTGATGAGTGGCAGGACGGGGACGGCGATGTGCGCTACATGCGGGGGTCGCAATTGGGCGAGGTCTCGCCAGCACACTTGCCGCGCGGGAAACCAATCCTCGGGAGGCAGATCGTTGGCGCCTCCGCGGGATTCAACGTTGCCTTCGACCTGCTGGGCCATGTGGCCGATACCGATGCCGTCGTGCTGTTCTCTGGCGAAAGCGGGGTGGGCAAGGAAATCTTTGCACGTAATCTTCACGCGATGGGACGGCGTGCGGCAGGCCCGTTCATTGCCGTAAACTGCGCAGCTATTCCCGAAAATCTTCTCGAGGCCGAACTGTTCGGGGTTGAGAGGGGTGCATTTACAGGTGCAAACGTATCTAGGCCGGGACGCTTCGAACGGGCTAGTGGCGGCACCCTCTTTCTCGACGAGATCGGGACTCTTTCGCTCGCAGCCCAAGGCAAGCTTTTGCGAGCCATTCAAGAAGGCGAATTCGAACGCGTTGGGGGCACGAAGCTGCAAGAGTCCGACGTGCGTCTGGTCGCCGCGACCAACTCTGATCTGAGAGCCGCGGTGGAGGCAGGGACCTTTCGCGCGGATCTGTTCTATCGCCTTAACGTGTTTCCGATTAGGATTCCGCCACTGCGGGAGCGGCGCGCGGACCTGCCCCTGAAGATGGAACACTTCCTCGCGCTCTATGCTGAGCGGCATGGACGACGGGTAACTGGCTTCGAGGAGTCGGCGATTGCAGCCATGCTCGGCTATGATTGGCCCGGCAACATTCGCGAGTTGGAGAACGTGATCGAGCGAGGGGTGATCATGGCACGCGACGGCGAGCCCCTGCGCCAGCATCATCTGTTCAGCGGCGGAGAAATCCTTGGTCCACCTGTGTGGAGGCCTCAGGGCGGAAGTCTGCAGCCCCCTGGCTCTGACCCAGGAGCGGCTGCTGCGCTCGTCGATGCCGGGCTTGATCTTGCGACTGTCGAAAAGCAGATGATCGAAAGGGCCTTGGCCAACGCTTCAGGCAACAGGACGCGCGCGGCAAGGCAACTAGGCATTACAAGGTCGCAACTCATATACAGGCTATCTGCGGGTCGTGCGCGGGATGAAAAGAATTCGAACTGAGCGAATGTTGACTACGATATTTCTTCCAATATTGCGCCATTGGTTCACGGACTGACCGAACAGGTTTTCACTGGGCCGATTGAGCTCCCTTTTGTGTTCAGGACGAAAGAAATTTCTCTCTTAGTCCTTGGATTTCTTCTTCCGATAATCCAAGGCCATCACGCGCATATTTGTCAAATGATCCATAGGTTCTGTAGACTTCGAAGAATGCTGCCTCGATGTATTTGGCTTTCACTGTTAGTACAGGCTCGAGGTATGCGGGCGGTATATTGCTTTGTGAAGCTGCGACGGCTGACAGGGTTGATGCATTCTTCGCTGCAAGCCGTTCGTTGCTGAGAAGGTAATCCTGCAAAACAGTTTCGCGTGTTGCGCCTAGCAATGTCAGGATGATGGCAGTCGCCCACCCTGTGCGGTCCTTCCCGGCGGTGCAGTGAAAGATCACAGGCCTTTTCGATGATAGGATGAGCCGTATCAGGCCGGCGTAGGACTGCCGCGCGCTGGGGAGGGTAACGAACTCACGGTTTGCTGCCACAAGGAGCGCCTCTCCTTGTCCTTGCGCGATTTGCGTCATGGCAAGGCGCATGTCTCCGCCCAGTGATTCCGTGCTGTCGGCCGCGACATCGAGGACAACGTAGTCGACGCCCGGCGGCACTCGATCCGGTTCCCTTTGCCTCTCGGTCGCAGTCCTGAGGTCAACCACCGCAGCGGGATGCAAGGCGTCAAGTGCTGCAAGATCGGCATCACCAAGGAGATTGATCTGATCCGAACGATAGGCAATGCCTGTCCTGACTTTACCGCCGTTCTCCGTTTCGTAGCCTCCTATGTCGCGAAAGTTGGGCGCGCCGGCCAGTCGCAGCGAGGGGGCCGCCTGCTTGGCATGGGCCTGCAATGCCGGCGGCATTGGCGCGGGCGAACAACCAGTAATCAAGAGCCCGAGGGCGAATGCATTTGCCAGTCGCATTGTGATCTCCCTCTCCGTCATCCGCGTTGGGACGAGATATTGCCACCATCCACGACGAGTTCTGTCGCCGTGATGTAACTAGCCTCGGACGAAAGCAGAAAGCGTATGGCTCTTGCAACCTCTGCGGGCTGGCCAAGCCTCTCAAGCAGGACGCGCTTTTCAAAAAAGCCTTGAGGCAGCGCGTCGATGACCGGCTTCGTCATTGGTGTCACGATCTGGCCCGGCGAAACCGCGTTGATGCGGATACCGTCGCGCGCGAGACGATCACCCAGCGACCGTACCAGCGAAAGCATTCCTCCCTTTGCGGCTGTGTAGACCGGGTTGACCGCGTTTCCCAAGGTTGCATTGATCGAGCTGACGGCGACCACTGCCGAACCGGCCTGTCCAGCCATGTCCTCGCGCAGCTCCTTCACCAGAAACGCTAGGGCTCGAAGGTGAATCGCGATACCGCTATCCCAGCTTTGCGGGGTAAGTCCATCGATCGAATCCGTGTCGACGGTTCCTGCGGAATGGACCAGAGCTCCGATTGGTCCGAGTGCCTCGCGTGTGGCCGTGAGAGCACGACCGAACGCTGCGAGCTCACGCAGGTCGACGGCAAAACCCAGAGTCCTCACTCCGAATTCCAGGGCAATTCGTTCGGCTGCGCGGATTGCGGCGTCGCCATTGATGTCCCACAGCGCCACGGGCCGTCCGACAGCAGCCAGCGCCTCGGCAGTCGCAAGACCGATCCCAGATGCGCCGCCGGTAACGATCACCGGTGTGGAAAGGTAAGCGACAGCTGGCTCAAGGTTCTTCATCAGGGTCATCCGTCAGTACTCAAAGCGAAGTTCGAGGCCGTAGCTGCGTGGATCGCCAAAGAAGGCTGCGGGAAGTCCTGCGGAAAAATGGGCGACATAGTACTTGGTGTCAGTGAGATTGCGCCCGAAGGCAGCCAGCTGCCACTTGCCCACCCCGATCGGAATGTCACTGAGGGCAACCCTCGCGCTAAGCAGGCCGTAATCCCCGATGATGTAGCGAGAGTCGGTGGTCGAGGAAAACTTGTCGCTCTGCATGTAGTAGTCGACGCTGGCGCTTGGTACGCCAAGGGGTGTTGATGAAAGCACCCACTCCGCGCCCACTGTGAGGGTGTGGCGCGGGGCCTCCACGAAATTGAAGCGGCCTGCGATATTGGCGCCGGTGATCTGATCCCTGACCTCGCGATAACCTGCATCGAGATATGCATAGTTGGCACTTAGGGTGAATGCGCTCGCGGGTTTCGCCGTAAGGTCCAGCTCCAATCCCTGGATGCGCGCCCGCCCGGCATTGAATATGTCGGTCACAGCCGGATTGGCTGGGTCCGATTGGATGTTGACCTGGATATCGCGGTAGTTTGCACGGAACAGCGCGATGTTGGCGCGCAGGCGATTGTCGAGCCAGCTCGACTTCACGCCGAACTCGAAGCTGTCCAACCTTTCCGGTCCATATCCCACCGCGAAACGGCTAATCGTGCTCGCGCGCAAGTTGTACCCGCCGGATTTGTATCCGCGAGACCACTTGGCATAAAGATTGAGATCCGTGTTGGCCTGGTAGCCGAGGATGACGCTTGGACTGTAGTCGCTGAAAGTGTTGCTACCCCGGCCTTGAGGACGAGTCACGATAGTGCCGTTCAGTGCTACGCTGCGCTGGTCCAAGGTTGCTTCGCGTTCGTCCTGCGACCAACGCAGCCCTCCCGTAAGATAGAGCCCCTCGATAGCGGCTGGACGCCAGGTCGCCTGGCCGTAGAGCGCCCAGGCGCGGTTGTGAACTGTCGCGGTGCGCAGGGAAGTCGGACGACCGGTCGGCACAGTGCTGTCAAAGCTAAATGCCTTCTCGTCGAAGAAGTATGCGCCAAGCGTGTATTCGAGCTGGTTGTCTAGCGCTGATCCCACCGCCTGCAGTTCCTCGCTCCACTGCCGCTGTTTTTGGTCGAATGCGGTGACGAAGACCGGGAAAGGGCCGAGTGCTCCGGTCAGGTAATTCTGGTTGGTGGAGTTGGCGAGCTTGCGATAACCAGTGATGGACTTCAACGACAGCGCTTCCGACACCGCCCAGCTTGCCGTGAGGCCATGGCCCTGTGCGGACACGTCGTTTGCCAGCAATCCCCGGACTGCGGATGACCCATAGGTTGGTCTGGTCGCAAGCGCGGGATGAAAGGGTGCCAGGACCATGTAGGCCGGCGTATCGGCGATGTCCGACCGGTCGTAGGCATAGCGCAGCTCGATGTCTGGGCTCGGTTGCCACAGCGCCGTTGCGCGATAGGCCTGGCGCATCTGATCGCCGAAGCGGGAGACTCCCGTGCCGAGGTTCCGCACGAACCCGTCCTTCTCGCTGTACAGGTAGGCAAGCTCAACTGCGATGCTGTCGCCCAGTGGCACATTAACACTCGTGCGCGAACGGAACTGGTCATAGTTCCCGAGCGCAAGCGTCTGGCGCGCATGGAACTCGCCGAGTGCCGGCTTGCGGGTGATGTAGTTGATTGCCCCACCTGTAGCATTGCGCCCGTAAAGTGAGCCCTGCGGCCCGCGCAGCACTTCTATACGCTCGACCTCGGCGATTTCCGCCGCGAGCCCCTGTCCGCGCGCAACATAGATTCCGTCGAGATAAACCGCGACGCTGGGGTCAACCGTGATCTGGTCATCGTTGTTACCCACACCTCTCACGAACACGCGGGCCGTCGTGGCGCTGTTGGGATGGGGCGTGACTTGAAGCGCTGGCACCTGCGAACGTAGATCGGTCAGATCCAGGATACCCTTTCGCTCAAGATCGGCCGACGCGAGCGCAACGATCGACAAAGGCGTCTTTTGCAAGGACTCGGCGCGCTTCTGCGCAGTCACCACTATTTCGGCGATGCCGCCATCTGTGGCGGATTCACTCGCTTGTCCGGCCGCGTCTTGCGCGAGTGACGGCGACGACCCGAGCGTCATCGACAATGCGACGGCACTCGCCAAGTTTTCCAATCCCTTCATGATTCTCTCCCGCACTTCCACGGCCATGCCCGCGGTTATCTACATCACGGTAGATTTTCTACCTACCCGACGGTAGAATAGCAAGGTGCTTTATGCGATGGAGCACTGCGTGGCTTGGGCTTGGCTATGAGAGCGACTATGACAGCTCTCAGGTCGGGCGGTTTGGCCGGCCATTCAATTGAGGGGATACGATTGTCCAACGCCTCCAGACCCGTTGCCCGGCAGGCACGCGGAGACGCAACGCGCAGTGCGATACTGAGCGCTGCCGAGCAGGTGTTTGCGGAGGTTGGATATGCGGCCGCCCGCCTAGAAGATGTCGCGCAAGTCGTCGGCATTCGTCGGCCATCAATCGTCTACTACTTCCCTGGCAAGCAGCAGCTCTATGATGAGGTCGAGGCGGACATCTTCACTGCCATGCACCAATTCGTGACCGAGCGGATGCAGGGTGCGAACACGCCGCTGGATCGCTTGCTTGGGCTGTTCGACGCCTGGCTCGACTTCCTTGTCCACCGCCCGACGGCAGCGCGTATCATCCAACGCGTGGTGGCCGATCCCACGCCACGAGGCGAGGATCCGGTGCAGTTCTCCGACACCGCCCTGCGAGACTTGGAAGGGATCCTCGCATCAGGCGTGGCGGAAGGCAGTTTTCGTGAAGTCCCGGCGGTGCACATCCTAAACAGCGTTGCGGCTGGGGCGCTGTTCTATGTTTGCAATGCCAATCAGTTGGGCACCGGGAGACGCTACGACCCAGCGGACCCTGCAACTCTGGCTTCATTCCGCGCGGTTGTTCACCAGCAAGCCGTTGCGGTCGTCCTCAAGTAGCGGTCGAAACGGACTTGGGATTTCATTGAGCAAGAGATTGTTGCGCAAATCCATGTAATGGAAGCCTTTGGCTGCCCACGAGGGGCGCAAGGCCTCGATCGCCCGCGTGCACGGCACAACCTGACAGCGGTGCCGTAATCGTCCGGCGGGACCCGCCTTGCTTGGCGGGGGAGCGATCGGTCTTAAGC
>NZ_LSIA01000301.1:0-348 GCF_001556015.1 Novosphingobium sp. CCH12-A3
TTCGGCGCCGTGCTATCAGCCCTGGGGTGTCCTGTCTGTCCTTGGGTAACGGCAGGGATTGCCCGGTGGGTCTTGGGCTTTACGCCCCTCGTTGAACCCGCTGCGCACCTGCCGCACCGATCGCGCCGGAGACCTTCACGATGTGTCGGCGTCCGAGGGAGAGGAGCGGGTTGGCCTTGTGCCCTCTCCTGACCTGTGGGCGGGGCTTATAACCTATATGGTTCTTTTTGTCAAGTTATCTTTGCACCACCCTCGGTCGTCATCCCGGGCTTGACCCGGGATCCCGCTTCCTTGGTTCACAGGAAGCGCAGAAGAAAAGCGGGGCCCCGGGTCAAGCCCGGGGCGACG
>NZ_LSIA01000302.1:0-20180 GCF_001556015.1 Novosphingobium sp. CCH12-A3
GTTCCTGGTCGGGATGCTGGGCATCGGCGGCGGTGTGCTGCTGAACCCGGACATACACCGCTGGGGCCTCGCCTTCGCGCTGGTCATCGGCGCGGCGACGATCGGGATCGGCGCGCTGCGTCATGGGCGCTTGCTGCCATTGGCCATTGGCGGGACGGGGCTGGCGCTGATGGGCGCAGCCGTTGCAGTTGGCCATGGCGATGCCGAAGTGGCGCTGACGGTGGGCGGCGTGATCCTCGTAGCAGTGGCGCACGTGATCAACATGCGCGCCTCTCACTAAGGCCATACTTGCACCCTGCCCCCGCGCCGCTAAAGCGGGCCGCATGACTGGAATGCTCTCCCTTGTCGTCAACGGCGAACCCCGCCGGGCCGCGCCCGGATCGATCGCCGATCTGGTGCGCAGCCTCGAACTCGAGCCGACCAAAGTCGCGGTCGAGCGCAATGGCGAGATCGTGCCGCGCTCCACGCTGGCCGACGTGGCGATTGCCGAGGGCGACGTTCTGGAAATCGTGCATTTCGTAGGTGGAGGACAAAGCGACGTGACGGATTCAAGCGATACCTGGACCGTTGCCGGCCGCACCTTCCGCTCGCGCCTGATCGTCGGCACCGGCAAGTACAAGGACTTCGAGCAGAACGCCGCGGCGGTCGAGGCATCGGGCGCGGAGATTGTCACCGTGGCGGTGCGCCGCGTCAACGTGTCGGACCCCAAGGCGCCGATGCTGACCGACTACATCGACCCCAAGAAGATCACCTACCTGCCCAACACCGCAGGGTGCTTCGATGCCGAAAGTGCGATCCGCACGCTGCGCCTGGCGCGCGAGGCGGGTGGCTGGGATCTGGTGAAGCTCGAAGTGCTGGGCGAGGCACGCACGCTCTATCCCAACATGATGGAGACGATCCGCGCAACCGAAGTGCTGGCCAAGGAAGGCTTCCTGCCGATGGTCTACTGCGTGGACGATCCGATTGCGGCCAAACAGCTCGAGGATGCGGGCGCCGTGGCGGTCATGCCGCTGGGCGCGCCGATCGGTTCAGGCCTCGGCATCCAGAACAAGGTGACGGTCCGGCTGATCGTCGAAGGGGCCAAGGTGCCGGTGCTGGTCGATGCCGGCGTGGGCACAGCTTCGGAAGCGGCCGTGGCGATGGAACTCGGCTGCGACGGCGTGCTGATGAACACCGCGATTGCCGAAGCCAAGGACCCGATCCGCATGGCCCGGGCGATGAAGCTGGCAGTGCAGGCCGGGCGCGATGCCTATCTTGCCGGACGCATGCCAACGCGCAAGTATGCCGATCCTAGCAGCCCGCTGGCTGGATTGATCTAGGTTCCTAGGCACTGCGCCCCCGCGTAGGCGGGGGCGCAAGTCCGAAGAACTTAACCCACCACGCCTGCAGCCGCCAGCACGGCCAGCGTCAGGATATCGGGCGCCAGCGAGGTCATCGGTGCGATCTGGACGGGCTTCTCCATGCCCAGCAGCATCGGGCCGATCACGGCATTGCCAGCCAGTTCGCGCAGCAGCTTGGCCGAGATGTTGGCCGATTGCAGGCCCGGCATGATCAGCACGTTGGCCGGAGCGGAAAGGCGGCTGAACGGATAGTTGGCCATGACCTTGGGGTTCAAGGCAGCATCCGGGGCCATTTCGCCTTCGTATTCGAAGCCCGGGTCTTCGGCATCGAGAATGGCCACCGCACCGCGGATCGATTCCAGCCAGCGGCCATAGGGATTGCCGAAGGTCGAGTACGACAGGAACGCAACGCGCGGTTCGTGGCCCATGCGCCGTGCGACGGCGGCCGTTTCCTTGGCGATATGCGCCAGATCCTCGGCCGAAGGACGCTCGTTCACGGTCGTATCGGCCAGGAACACAGTGTAGTTCTTGGCGACCATCAGATGGATGCCGAAGGGCAGGTGGCCGGGCTTGGGATCAAGAACGCGGCGCACTTCCTTCATCGACTGCGCGAAAGTGCGCGTCATGCCGGTGATCAGTGCATCGCCATGGCCGAGCGCGACGAGCAGCGAGGCAAAGACGTTGCGGTCCTGGTTGACCATGCGCTTGACGTCACGCTCAAGATAGCCGCGGCGCTTGAGGCGTTCATAGAGGTAGGCAACCATCTCGGGCACCAGCGGCGAGACGGCGGAATTGTGGATTTCATAGGACGAAGGATCGCTGACGCCGAGTTCGGTCAGCAGATCGAGCACGCCCTGGGTGCGTCCGACCAGCACCGGGGTGCCATAGCCGAAGTCCTTGAACTGGATCGCGGCACGCAGCACCACCTCGTTCTCGGCCTCGGCAAAGACGACGCGCTTGGGATTGTCCTTGGCCTGGGCGAACACGTTGGTCAGGACCGAGGTTGTCGGGTTGAGGCGCGCCTTGAGACTGGTGCGATAGGCGTCCATGTCCTCGATCGGCTTCTGCGCCACGCCCGAATCCATCGCTGCCTGCGCCACTGCCGACGACACGACTTCCATCAGGCGCGGATCGAACGGTGCGGGAATGATGTAGTCGAGACCGAAGGTGTGGTTGATGCCGTAGGCGGCAGCGACTTCCTCGGGGACAGGCTCGCGAGCGAGCTGGGCAATCGCCTCGGCTGCCGCGATCTTCATTTCTTCGTTGATCGCGGTCGCCTGAACGTCGAGCGCGCCGCGGAAGATGAAGGGGAAGCCAAGGACGTTGTTGACTTGGTTCGGATAGTCCGACCGGCCCGTGGCGATGATGCAATCCGGGCGCACCGCCTTTGCTTCGGGCGGAGTGATTTCCGGGTCCGGGTTGGCCATTGCGAAGATGATCGGCTGCGGCGCCATCTTGGCCATCCAGTCCGATTTCAAGGCCCCGGCTGCCGAAAGGCCAAGGAAGATGTCTGCGCCGACCAGAGCATCCTCGAGGCTCCGGGCCGAAGTATCGACCGCGTGCGCGCTCTTCCACTGGTCCATGCTGTTCTCGCGGCCGCGGTAGATCACGCCAGAACGGTCGCACATGATGACGTTGTTGTGGCGCACGCCCATCGCCTTGATCAACGCGGTACAGGCAATGGCCGCAGCGCCCGCGCCGTTGACGACAACCTTGACGTCCTCGAGCTTGCGTCCGGTCAGGTGGCAGGCATTGAGCAGACCTGCGGCGGAAATGATTGCCGTGCCGTGCTGGTCGTCGTGCATCACCGGTATCTTCAGGCGGTCCTTCAGGGCCTGTTCGATGATGAAGCATTCGGGCGCCTTGATATCTTCAAGGTTGATGCCACCGAACGAGGGCTCCATCAGCGCAACAGCTTCGATGAAAGCGTCGGGATCTTCGGTGGCGAGCTCGATGTCGATCGAATCGACGTCGGCAAAGCGCTTGAAAAGCACGGCCTTGCCTTCCATCACCGGCTTGGAGGCCAGCGCGCCAAGGTTGCCAAGCCCAAGGATGGCAGTGCCATTGGAAATCACGGCAACAAGGTTGCCCTTGGCGGTGTAGTCATAGGCGGTGGCGGGATCTTCGGCGATAGCGCGGACCGGGACCGCGACGCCGGGAGAATAAGCCAGCGACAGATCACGCTGGGTCGCCATCGGCTTGCTGGCGATGATCTCGATCTTACCGGGGCGAATCGTGTTGTGGTAGAAAAGCGCCTCGCGTTCGGTGAAGCGGACGTTGCTTTCCTCGGACATGGTTCCCCCGTATCTGACCGGACTTGTTGTGATGGCAGTGTCCGACCTTTGACGTTACGTCAAGGCGCGCGGACACTGCAGAGTCGATGCAAATCTATCGAAAATGCCGGATGCGGAATCGGACTGCCGGTTTAGAGGTCCTTCGGCTGCCACGTCGGGATGCCGAGCCGCCTTACCTTGAACAACAGGCTGCGGCCCTCCTGCCAGACCAGTTGCAAGCGAGGATCGGCGCGTCGCGGCAAGCCGGTATCGATCAGCCAGACATAGTCCACGCGCTCGATCGGGGCGTACTTCAGCGCGGTATCGACGCTGCGACGCCAGCCACCGGCGCAACCGCGCGACCAGACGAACTCTGAAGGGTCCGCCGTGAAGTTGCGACCCGGACGAAAGCGCGGCACGACCATGTGCAGGCCGGGGACCGCCCAGTTGTCGTTGACCCAGGCCTGCCGGTAGAGGCTCGCGAGGCTGGCGAGGTGATCGCGGCGGGTGTTGCGCCAGGATTCGTCGAGGCACGAATGCTCCACGAAAGCGAGGACGCGGCTGCCGGGTTCGACATGGGTCAGCGCGGAAAGCTGCTTGTTGTAGTCTTCGGCATAGCCGTTGAAGCTCCATGCCGTCACGGTGAGGCGCACGGCAAGCAGGGCCATGCCGGCATAAGCGACCGCGCGCGCCCACTGCGGGCGGCGGGCGCCGCTCCAGTCCTGCAGGCCGAGGCCGAGCATGGCCGCGACCGGAAGGATGCGGATGTCGACGAAGGCCGAACCGTTGATGTCGCTCGGGATCGCAAGGAAAAGCAGGAACACCATCAGCGCGGGCATGCCCTGCCGGAAGCGCCACTTTGCGCCGAGGAACGGCCCGACCAGCACCAGCAGGCAGGCGATGATCGTGGTCCCGGCATCGAGCAGCTTGGACTGGTCGCGCAAGGTCAGCACGAAGGACCACGCCTTCTGGTCCCAGCGCCAGATGTTCATCGACTGGACGGGCGGCGAAAACGCCTTCCACAGCACGATCGTGATCACCGTGGCCAGCAGCGGCCAGCAAGCTTGCCAGAGGCGCAAGCCAATCGCCTTCCAGTCAAGCGTGCGCAGCCACTGGCGGTTGGTCAGGTCGCGCCAGCGCCAGCCTTCGGGCAGTTCGTCCATCGCGCGGCCGAAAGCATGGGCGCCTACCAGCAACGCCAGCAGCAGGCCGCCGATCGCGTGGCAGAGCATTGCCATCGGCTGCGCGACCACGAGCATCGCGGCGCGCGCCTTTGGGTTGCGCTGTTCAAGCCAGAGCGAGGCGCCGAACGCGGTCAGCGAAAGGCCCGTGGCAAGGATGTAGTTGAGGAAGCCCGTCAGCAGCGGGAAACTGAACACGAACATCAGCGACCATGCCGCGGCGTGCCCACCCTTGGGATTGAGCATGCGGATGGTCCACAAGCAGCCGCCTGCAAACAGGCCCGTGGCAAGCACCGTGCTCCACCAGCCTGCAGCGAGGATGCCGAACTGCGCTCCGAGCACCTTCATCAGCACGCCGCCGCCGATGTTCAGGGTGAACACCCACTTCCAGGTGAAGTACTGTTCGAGCGGATTGCCGGGGCCGGCAGCCTCGATCGCGGCGGCGCCCATGTGGCCGGGCACGTCGATCAGTGGCGGCACTTCGACCAGCGCGAAGGGGGCGCAAACGAGCAGCACTGCAATGAGGATGCCGGGGCCCGAAAGCCACGGCAGCGCTCCTGCGCACGCCCAAGCGGCCTTCAGACCCTGGAGCCAATCCTTTTCGCGGACTTGCGTCAAACCGTAAGTACCCCCACAAGACCGGAACCGTCCCCATGCTGCCTGCTCTGCACAGGCTGTGCGCTGGAGTTGCGGATATCCCGGTGTCGATGGTTTGAGAAACACGTCGCGCTCGTCTAGCCACGTGCGCGTGACGCCTAATGCCCCAACTCCGATGATGGCGCAATATCTTGCGCTTAAACAGCAGGCTGGCGACTGCCTGCTGTTCTACCGCATGGGCGACTTCTTCGAGCTGTTCTTCGACGACGCCAAGATCGCCGCGCAAGTCCTCGACATCGCGCTGACCAGCCGCGGCGAACACGGCGGCGCGCCGATTCCGATGTGCGGCGTGCCGGTCCATTCCGCCGAGGGCTACCTTGCCCGGCTGATCAAGGCGGGCTGCCGCGTGGCCATCGCCGAACAGGTCGAAACGCCCGAGGAAGCGAAGAAACGCGGTGGTTCGAAGGCGCTGGTGGCGCGCGACATCGTCCGATTCGTGACAGCGGGCACGTTGACCGAGGAAGCACTGCTCGAACCGCGCCGGGCGAACGTGCTGGCCGCGGTGTGCGAGGTGCGCGGGGCGATCGGCATTGCCGCCTGCGACATCTCCACGGGCCGGATGGAGCTTGAGGAATGCGCGCCCGATGAGATGGGCGCGGCGCTGGCCCGGCTTGGCGCGAGCGAGGTGGTCGCGCCCGAATCATGGGAGAACGCGCCGATTGATTGCGTTCCTCGTCCGAATCGGTCGTTCGGCAGCGACGAAGGCGAGACGCGGCTGAAGGCCGTGCATGGGGTCTCCACACTCGACGGATTCGGGCAGTTCAGCCGCGCCATGCTGGCTGCGGCGGGAGGTCTCGTCGCCTACCTCGATCATGTCGGCCGTGGCGCGCTGCCCCTGATCCTGCCGCCGGTGGCGCGCGAGGCGGGCACGCACATGGCGATGGACGAAGCCACGCGCAGCAGCCTTGAGATACTGGTCAGTTCAGGCGGTACCCGGCGCGGCTCGCTGGTCGAGGCGATTGATCGCTGCGTAACCGGGGCCGGGGCGCGTCTCCTGGCCGAGGACCTGTCAGCTCCGCTCACCGATACGCGCGCGATCAACCGGCGGCTGGAACTGGTCAGCTGGCTCCACGACGATCCGCTGCTGCGGGGCGACATCCGCGGCATCCTGCGCAGCCTGCCCGACGTCGGCCGTGCGCTGGGCCGGGTCGTGGCTGGGCGTGGCTCTCCACGCGATCTTGGCCAGTTGCGCGACGGGCTTTCCGAGGCACGCCGCCTGCACGACGTGCTGCGCGCGCGCTCCGACCGGCCCGGCCCGCTCGACGAGATGCTGCCCTCGCTATCGGGCCATGGCGCGTTGTGCGATCTCTACGCCCGTGCGCTGGTGCCGGCGCCGCCGACCGAACGGTCGCAAGGTGGCTATATCGCCGAGGGCTACGACGCCGCGCTCGACGAGTTGCGCCGGGTTTCCGGCAACGCCCGCCGCGCCATTGCGGCGCTGGAGGCGAAGTACCGCGACAATACCGGTGTCGCCGCGCTGAAGATCCGCCACAACGGCGTGCTGGGCTACTTCATCGAGGTTCCGGCGCGCCACGCCGACCGGCTGATGGCGCCCGAATCGGGCTTTACCCACCGCCAGACCATGGCGGGCGCAGTGCGCTTCAATGCGCTTGCCCTGCACGAGGAAGCCAGCCGGATTGCAGAAAGCGGTGGCCATGCGCTGGCAGCGGAAGAAGCGCATTTCGAGGACCTCGTCGGTCACGCCGTGCGCGCCAGGGAAGCGATCGCTGCCACGGCGGCAGCACTTGCCCGCATCGACGTGGCTGCGGGACAGGCCGAGCGGGCGGCCGAAGGCGGCTGGGCGCTCCCCCGCGTGGTGGACGAGCCGTGCCTAGAGATAACCGGCGGGCGGCATCCGGTGGTCGAGGCAGCGCTGGCGGCCAAGGGCGAACGTTTTGTCGCCAACGACTGCTGCCTGCATCCGCAGGATCGGCTCTGGCTGGTCGGCGGGCCGAACATGGGCGGTAAATCCACCTTCCTGCGCCAGAACGCGCTGATCGTGCTGCTGGCACAGGCCGGCGGCTTCGTGCCCGCGCAAGCCGCGACGATCGGCCTGGTCGATCGCCTGTTCAGCCGCGTCGGCGCATCGGACAATCTGGCGCGCGGCCGATCGACCTTCATGGTCGAAATGGTCGAGACGGCGGCGATCCTGTCTCAAGCGACCGAGCGCAGTTTCGTCATCCTCGACGAGGTTGGCCGGGGCACATCGACCTACGATGGCCTGTCGTTGGCCTGGGCGGTGGCAGAGGCAATCCATTCGATCAACCGCTGCCGCTGCCTGTTCGCCACGCACTACCACGAGCTCTCGCGTCTTGCCGAAGCTTGCGATTCGCTCTCGCTCCACCACGTCCGCGCGCGGGAATGGAAGGGCGATCTGGTGCTGCTGCACGAACTGGCGGAAGGGCCGGCAGACAAGTCCTATGGCCTTGCCGTGGCGCGGCTGGCAGGCGTGCCGGCGCCGGTAATCAAGCGCGCCAAGTCGGTGCTGGAAAAGCTCGAGAAAGGCCGCGCCGCCACCGGCGGCCTTGCCGCAGGGCTCGACGACCTGCCCCTGTTCGCCGCCGCGATCGAAGCGGCAGAGGAAAAGGTCGACGCCCTGCGCGAGCGCCTCAACGGCCTCGACATCGACTCGCTGTCGCCCCGCGAGGCTTTGGATCTGCTCTATCAGCTGAAAGCCCAAGCCAATGGTTGAACTGACGCAGCTCGGCACCAGGCGCGCGCTGTTCGTGATGGCGGCAGAGCCGGAGTACGGCCCGCACCTGCGCGCGCGGTTCGTGCCGCTGATTACGGGCATCGGCCCGGTCGAGGCGGCGCTCCACGCAGGAATTGCGCTGGCGCGACTGGAGGCGGCGGGCACCCTGCCCGACCTGATCGTCTGCCTCGGCTCGGCGGGATCGCGGCGCTGTGCCCTGGGCTCGATCCACCAGATCGGCAGCGTTTCGTGGCGCGACATGGACGCCTCGGCGCTGGGCGTGGAGCCGGGCGTCGTGCCCTATCTCGATGAGCCCAAGGACCTGCCGCTGGACACGCCGCTGGACTTGCCCATCGCCACGCTATCGAGCGGCGGCGACATTGTCAGCGGCGATCACTGGGACCGGGTGAGCGCCGACATGGTCGACATGGAAACCTATGCCGTCGCCCGAGCTGCCCGCACGTTTGGCGTGCCGCTGGTGGGCCTGCGCGGCGTGTCAGACGGCCCCGGCGAACTGGCCGGCGCGCACGACTGGCACAAGCTGCTGGGCTACCTCGACGGCGAACTTGCCAAGGCGGTGGATATACTGGCGGAACACTTCGCCTGACGTCACTCCAACGTCGCCCCGGACTTGATCCGGCAGGGCTTTTCTCGCGCGTGTTTGGAAAGAAGCCTTGGCCCGGATCAAGTCCGGGCCGACGAATGTATGTCGTTGAAATCCCCGCCTAGAAGCTGAGAAACAGCCCCGCCAATGCGGCGCTCATCAGATTGCTGAGCGCGCCTGCTACCAGCGCGCGGATGCCGAGTTTGGCGATGATCGGGCGCTGGTTGGGGGCAAGGCCGCCGGTTACCGCCATCTGGATCGCGATCGAGCTGAAATTGGCAAAGCCGCACAGTGCGAAGGTGACGATGGCGACGGTGTGGGCCGACAGCGCGGTGTCCTTGCCGAGTTCGATGAAGGCGACAAATTCGTTGAGCACGATCTTGCTGCCGAACAGGCCACCAGCCTGCATCGCCTCGCTCCAGCCGTCGGCACCCAGCAGGTAGAACACCGGCGCGAAGACATAGCCCAGCACCATCTGGAACGAGAGGTCGGGCGTACCGAACCACCCGCCGATCCAGCCGAGCACGCCGTTGGCGAGCGCGACCAGCGCGACGAACGCCAGCACCATGGCGCCCACGGCGACGGCGAGCTTCACCCCGGTCTGCGCCCCTTGGCTTGCCGCCATGATGATATTGGCGGGGCGCTCTTCCTCGTCCGAGGCGAGGCTGGGTTTAACGTGCGGGTTGGGCAAGGCTTCGTCGGCAACTTCGGCGGGCACCGGCGGCTCGTCGGGCATCATCAGCTTGGCCATCAGAATCCCGCCCGGCGCCGACATGAAGGCCGCGGCGACCAGATAGTCGATGCGGATGCCCATGCTGGCGTATGCCGCAAGGATCGTGCCTGCGACGCCCGCCATGCCCACCGTCATCACGGTGAACAGCTGGCTGGGGTTGAGCGCGGCAAGATAGGGCCTGATCACCAGCGGTGATTCGCTCTGGCCGACGAAGATGTTGCTGGCGGCGCATAGCGATTCGACCTTGCTGATGCCGGTGACCTTTTCAAGCGCACCTCCGATCCAGCGGATCACCAGCTGCATCACGCCAAGGTAGTAGAGGATCGAGATCAGCGCGGCGAAGAACACGATCACCGGCAGGGCCGAGATGGCAAAGCTGGTGCCGCCGATCGACGGGTCCGCCAAGGGACCGAACAGGAAGGCCACACCGGCGCGGGCGAAGCCGAGCAGGCTTTCGACCCCGCCCGCTGCGCCCTGCAGCAGGCGATTGCCGACCGGCACATACAGCACCAGCGCGGCGAAACCCGCCTGCAGGGCAAAGGCCGCGGCCACCACGCGCAGGCGGATCGCCCGGCGGTTCGACGAGAGCAGGAAAGCGAGGGCAAGGATGAGCACCATCCCGAGAAGACTTGAAGCGACACGCATCGGGAAGGATCTGCTCCGCACGCAAAATTGGTTTCAGCCGAATCTAATAGCGAATTGGCGGGAGGTTAAAAGCGCGCTATCGGCCGGAAATGCACGATACCCCCGAGCCAGCCTTCGCAATCCCCCGTTCGCTGTTCCTCTTCGCGCTGTTCTATGGCGGCATGGTGACGTTGGGCGGTGTGCTGGGAGCAAAGCAGGTTGCGCTTGGTCCGCTGGCGGTGGAGGCCGGGATATTTCCCTTCCTCACTCTCGTCGCCATTTCCAGCGGGATAGCCGAGCTTCATGGCAAGGACGCCGCAGACCGCCTTGTCCGCTATGGCTTCCTGCCGCTGGCCTTTGCCATCGCGCTGACGTTGTTCGTGCTGAACCTGCCGACTGACCCGGGCATGTACGAACCGGCCAAGGAAGCCTTCCCGATCATCCTTGGCCAATCGTGGCGCATGATGCTGGCCGGGATCATGGCCTATGGCGTGTCGGTGACGCTGAACGTGTGGATCTTCAACCGCTTGCGTGGTGCGGCAGGGCGGTTTCTTGCCGTGCGCGGCTTCATTGCCGCGGCACTTTCGCAGGTTGTCGATACCCTGATCTTCATTTCGGTTTCGTTCTATGGTGTACGGCCGATTGCCAGCCTGATGGCGGGGCAGATGCTGGCCAAGGTCGTGCTGTCGGCAGCGCTGGTGCCGCTGATCATTGCGCTGGTGATGAAGATCGGTCGCAGGCTCGACAGCCCATCCTGATTGGACGGCATAAGCTGCCGTCACGCGCGCAACGCCAATATTGGATTCTGCAAGCATTGCGCGTAAGGGCGCGCGCATGAGCCAGAACCACGACCCCGCGATGCTTGCCAAGGCAGAGACCCTGACCGAGGCGCTGCCCTATCTCCAGCGCTATGCCGGCAAGACTTTCGTGGTGAAGTACGGCGGCCACGCGATGGGCGATCCCGAACTGGCGCAGGACTTTGCCGAGGACATCGTGCTGTTGAAGGCCGTGGGCATCAACCCGGTCGTCGTCCACGGCGGCGGGCCGCAGATCGGACGGATGCTAAAGGCGCTGGGCATCGAATCGCAGTTCGTCGACGGCCTGCGCGTAACCGACAAGCAGACCGCCGAAGTGGCTGAAATGGTCCTGGCCGGCGCCATCAACAAGGAGCTGGTCAGCTGGATCGCCCGCGCGGGCGGCAAAGCCATCGGCATTTCCGGCAAGGATGGCGGCATGGTGGTCGCCCGCAAGGTCCAGTCGAAGAAGTCGCCCAAGGCCATCGAAGGCGAGGATGGCGATCCGATCGTGGTCGACCTCGGCTTCGTGGGCGAGCCCGACCGCATCGACACGACCGTGATCGACACCATCGTCAACGCCGGAATGATCCCCGTGATCGCGCCGATCGGCGTCGGCGAGGATGGCGAGACCTACAACATCAATGCCGACACCATGGCAGGTGCGATTGCCGCCGCACTCGGTGCCTCACGCCTGTTCCTGCTGACCGACGTTCCGGGCGTGCTCGACAAGGACAAGAACCTGCTGACCGACCTCAGGCCCGCCGACATCGCGCGACTGGCCGAAGACGGCACCATCAGCGGCGGCATGATCCCCAAGCTCGAGACATGCGTCCACGCCGTCGAGGCGGGCTGCGAGGCGACGGTCGTGCTTGATGGCCGCGTGCCCCATGCCATGCTGCTGGAGATCTTCACCGCGCGCGGTGCGGGGACGCTGATCCGCGCCTGAGGCGCCGATTCGACCGGAGATTATGTTTCCATTAAGCGCGGAACCGGATCGGCCCGCGTTCGTCCCTGCGGCATGATCCGCACCGCTCTTGTCACGGCCGCCATGTCGGCGCTGGTCTTTCACCTTGGCGGTTGTCAGCGGGGGCCGGCGTCGCCTGCAGAAGACAGCACCGCGATGGCTGCGCCCGCTGCTCAGTCGACAGCCGGTCCTGCACAGCGATTGGAGCCTGCAGCATCCGGAAAAGTGGCTCAGCCCTCTCTTGCCAAGCGGCCCGAGGACGTGCTCGATGCCTTTGCCGCCGCCATCGAAGCCCGCGACTGGCGCAGTGTCCGCGCTTTCTGGGCAGACAAGGGGGATCGCAGCGGCATGGACGCGAGGCTTTTCGCCGAGACTTGGGGCAGGCTCAAGGCTCCTTCGGTAGTGATCGGCGAAGGCCAGCAGGAAGGCGCGGCGGGTTCGATCTATTATACCGCCCCAGTGGTCATATCCGATGGTGACCGCACGATAACGGGCGACGTGATCTTGCGAAGGGTCAACAACGTGCCCGGAGCGTCGGCGGAGCAGCTGCGCTGGCATATCGACAGCACGACGCTCAACCCAGGCAAGCCCTGAGGACAACAGCGGCGAAGCTTGCCTAAATTGTAAGTAGCACATACAGAGCCGCGCAAGTGTCGCCCCGTAGCGACACTGCGGGCACTTGTGGCCCGGCAAGAGGGTCGGCTAGGAGCATGGCTCGCTCTCAATCTGCCGACGAGGATATGCACCGATGCTGCTTTACACGCTGATCGCCATGATCAACTACCTCGTGAACATCCTTGTCGTAGTCGTCATCGTGCAGTTCGTGCTGAGCCTGCTCATCTCGTTCAATGTCGTCAACATGCACAACAACGCGGTTGCCGCGGTGTGGAAGGCCCTGAACGCTATCCTTGAGCCGATGCTGCGCCCGATCCGCAAGATCCTGCCCGATACCGGCGCGCTCGATTTCTCGCCGATGGTACTGATCATCGGCCTTAACCTGCTGACGATCCTGCTGAGCGGCATTGCCGCATCCTCGGCGGGAATGTGACACACAAACTCGCTGGATTATAGACGATGACTGCTGCCGTGATCGACGGAAAGGCCTTCGCCGCCACCCTGCGCGCCCGCGTGGGCGATCTTGCCGCTGCGTTCGAGGCCCAGGCCGGGCGCAAGGCTGGCCTGGCCGTGGTGCTGGTGGGCGAGGACCCGGCAAGCCAGGTCTATGTCCGCTCCAAGGGCAAGAGCACGGTGGAAGCGGGCATGAACAGCTTCGAGCACAAGCTGCCAGCCGAAACGTCCGAGGCCGATCTGCTGGCGATGGTCGAGCAGCTCAACGCTGATCCCGCGGTCGATGGCATTCTCGTGCAGTTGCCGCTCCCGAAGCACATCGACGAGCAGAAGGTCATCGCCGCGATCAACCCCGACAAGGACGTCGACGGCTTCCACGTCACCAACGCCGGCCGCCTTGCCGTGGGCCAGCCGGGTTTCGTGCCCTGCACGCCGCTTGGCTGCCTGATGCTGCTCAAGGACAAACTCGGCAATCTATCGGGCCTCGACGCGGTGGTGATCGGCCGCTCCAACATTGTCGGCAAGCCGATGGCGCAGTTGCTGATCGCGGAAAGCTGCACGGTGACGGTGGCGCATAGCCGCACGAAGAACCTCGCAGATGTGGTGAAGCGGGCTGATATCGTCGTGGCTGCCGTTGGCCGACCAGAGATGGTCAAGGGAGACTGGATCAAGCCCGGCGCGACCGTGATCGACGTAGGCATCAACCGCGTACCCGGCGCCGAAGCAGGCAAGACCAAGCTGGTGGGCGATGTCGACTATGAAAGCGCCGCGCAAGTCGCCTCGGCCATCACGCCGGTGCCCGGTGGCGTCGGCCCGATGACGATCGCGGTGCTGCTGCGCAACGCGCTCGTCGCGGCCTATCGCAACGAAGGTCTGGATCTGGCGGCGGACGCAATCTGATCTGCCCCTTGGCGGGATAGGTTTGGCGGGGTGGGCAGGCTGCAGCGCATCGGCTAGGCTGGTGTGATGAAGCGCCTGATCCCCCTCGCATTCCTCCTTGCAGCCACGCCCGCACTCTCTCAATCGGCCCCGGATTCGCAAGGGCCTGGCCGCCCGCAGCGCGCCTATGCCAATCCTTCGGCGCTGATCGCCGCGGACATCGGCTTTGCCCGGCTGGCGCGGGAGAGGGGACAATGGACCGCCTTCCGCGAGACGGCGGACGAGACTGCCGAGATGTTCGAAGACGGACGCCAGCTGGCCAGGACATTGCTCAAGGACCGTAAGGACCCGCCCGCGACGGTAAAGTGGGCTCCGCACCTTGCATGGATCAGCTGTGACGGCACCGCAGGGCTGACCTATGGCGCATGGCAGGGACCGTCGGGAGGGGACGGCGAATACGTCACCGTGTGGCAGCGCCAGTTCAAGGGCAAGGTCGACTGGAAATGGGTGCTCGATGACGGGCAGGACCTCGCCTCGCCATTGCGCGAGGTGGACTGGGCCGAGGGCAAGGTTGCCGATTGCCCGGCCCGTCCTCGTCCGCCTGGAGACCCAGCGCCGCAGCCCGGCAGCAAGCGCGAGCGCAAGGAGGGCAGCAAGCTGCCGCCCATGCGTCCGCTTGCCGGAGCCATTCCGGCAGCCGAAGGCGGCGACAGCAAGGACGGCCAATCGCGCGACGGCAGCCTGGCCTGGCGTTCGACCGTTCTGCCTGACGGCAACCGTCGCTTCACTGCTTGGATCTGGAAAGACGGCGCGATGCGCGAAGTGATCGCGCGCAACTTCAAAGCGAACGGAGCCTGAGGCGATGCTGCAGCTATTCCTCTCCGCCTTCGTCACGCTGTTCGTGGTGATCGACCCGCCCGGCTGTGCGCCGATCTATGCGGGCCTCACCGCCAACGCGACGGCGAAACAGGCGTTCTCCATGGCCTTGCGCGCCTGCCTGATCGCCACCGGCATCCTGCTGGTCTTTGCATTGTTCGGCGAGGATCTGCTGGGCGCATTGCACATCGAACTCGACAGCTTCCGGATTGCCGGCGGCATCATGCTCTTCCTGATCGCGCTCGACATGGTGTTCGAGAAGCGCACCGAACGGCGCGAGGAGCGGGCTGAGAAGGTACGTTCCGCCCAGCCGCAGGTGGAGGACGTCTCGGTCTTCCCGATGGCCATGCCGATGCTGGCCGGCCCCGGCTCGATCGCATCGGTCATGCTGCTGACGGCACGGGCCAACGGGCTGGAGGAAACCGCCGTGATCCTTGGGGCGCTCGCCGTGGTGATGGTGCTGAGCTTCATCGCGCTGGTCGCGGCGCGACCACTGATCCGGGCGCTGGGTTCGCAGGTGGAGGCGGTGATCACCCGCCTGCTCGGCGTGCTGCTGGCGGCTCTGGCAGCGCAGTTCGTAATTGACGGAATTCAGGCCCAGTTCTGAAGTTCGTTGCAACTACTGCAGCGTCACCCGCCCGCCATCGTCGCTGTCGCGCTTTCCGAAGAACTGCATGAGCTGGACCAGCAACTCGCAGCGGGCTGCGAGCGAGTCGGCTTCGAGCAAGGCCTGCTTGGCGGCGGCATCGAACGGAGCGATCTGGGAGACACCGTTGATGAGCGACATGTCATCCAGCCGCCCGACCGAATCCCAATCGACCGCATAGCCCTGCGCATCGGCGAAGCGGCGGGCTTCCTGTTCGAAGGAAGCGCGCTCGACCGCGCTTAGCGCTTCTGCCATGTCGTCGGCGAGGAGTTCGGCTTCGATCTGGCGGAACGGGGTGGTCACGTCCAGTTCGCGAATCATGCGGAACCTGGCGATGCCTTCAAGCACGAGATTGAACCGGCCGTCCTCCAGCGCCTCGACGTCGGCGATCTTGCCGACACAGCCCACGCTGAACAGCGGCGCGCCATCGACCGGCGATTGCGGCTGGATCATCGCGATGCGTCGATCACGCGCCAGTGAATCGCTGACCATCGCACGGTAGCGGGGTTCGAAGATATGCAGCGGCAGTTGCAGGCCTGGATAGAGCACCGCGCCTGTCAGCGGGAAGATCGACAGGCGCGTCGTGTTTGCGCTCGCGCCCATCGCGCTCAACCGAACAGCACGGCGGAGAGCTTGCGCCGCGTGGCCGCAACCCAGGGATCCTCCAGCCCGATCGCTTCGAAAATCTGCAGCAGGCGGGCCTTGGCCGCGCCCTCGTTCCACTCGCGGTCGGCGGCGATCATGGCAAGGAGCTTGGCGGCAGCCTCGTCTCGCTGGCCGGCGGCATAGAGTCCGTTGGCGAAGGCAAGCTGGGCGTCCATGTCGGCCGGGCGTTCTGCCGCCGCAGCGCGCAGGGCAGCGAGTTCGCCCTCTTCCGGCGCATCCTCGGCCAGTGCCAGCGCGGAGCGCGCTTGAGCGAGGGCCGGATCCGCAGCGAGCTTGGGGTCGAGCGAATCGAGTACGGCCTGTGCTTCGTCCTTCTGGCCTGCCGCGATCAATGCGCGCACGAGGCCGGCGTGGGCCTGAGCATTATCGGGCGCGATCTCGACGATCTGGGCAAAGATGCTGGCAGCGCGTTCGCCATCGCCTTCAGCCAGCACTTCCTCGCCCATGGCAAGCAGCGCCGTCACGTCCTGCTCGGGCTCGCCCGCCTGCACCGGCAGCTTGGCGAGGATCTGGTCGAGGTACTGCTTCAGCTGTGATTCGGTGCGCGCAGGTGTCAGGTCCGCCACCGGCTGGCCCTGAAACATCGCATAGACCGTGGGGATCGAGCGTACCTGGAACTGCGCGGCGATGAACTGTTCCTCGTCGACGTTGACCTTGGCGAGGACCACGCCCTTGTCGGCATATTCTGCGGCGACCTTTTCGAGCACTGGCGTGAGCGCCTTGCACGGCCCGCACCACTCCGCCCAGAAATCCAGGATGACGAGCTTGGTCATCGACGGCTCGACCACGTTCTTGCGGAAGCGGTCCACTGCCTTCTGTTCGTCGAGATTGAGCCCCATGCTGGCCAAGATGCGTCTCCGGTCGATGTTTTCAGGTTTGCCGCACAATGTGGGAACGCTTCGCGCTTCGGCAAGGGGAATCGGGGGTTTTGCGAAAGACTTCGCCTTCGATGCATTTTTGGTGTTGCGCTCTTTCCGAGTCGCCGTTAGAGGCCCCCACACCCCAGCCGGACGGGGCACTTCCCACCGGCCAGAAACGCACGAGCGGGCGTAGCTCAGGGGTAGAGCACAACCTTGCCAAGGTTGGGGTCGAGGGTTCGAATCCCTTCGCCCGCTCCAGTTTCCACTATCACCTCATCGTTGAATTCGGGCTTGGTTCCTCCCTTCGGGGAAACCTTACTGCTCGATTTGCAAGCGCGGTGCCTTGCCCGTGGGGTTGTGGGCCCGGCCTGCGCCGGGGCGACGATCCTTGCTGATGGTTGGTTAGCCGGATGCTGGCTCGCAGGTTCTTGGCTTGCGAAGCGACTTCCCACTTCCTGCGTCATCCCGGCAAAGGCCGGGATCCATTCACTTGGGTTCGCGCATTTCCCTCATCGGAACCATTGCTGAATTGCGACAGGATGAACGACCTTCGCGATAACTGTGATAGAACTAACCCGTTGGTCTGCAAACATTGAGCGAATTATCCGATTGCCAGCCCGCTATCGCGCGGGGCAACAGGAGGAGAGAAACTCATGCAGATCAGCAGGATTGCACTGGCCGCCGTGCTTGTGGCCGCCTTGCCGCTCGGCAGCGCTGCAATGGCCGAAACCGTTACGCCGACGAGCGAACCCGCCGCGAAGGAATGGTATCCCAAGACGCTCGACCTGACCGCGCTGCGCCAGAACGAGGCGACCAAAGCCAATCCCTATGGCCCGGACTTCGACTATGCCAAGGAATTTGCCTCGCTCGATCTCGATGCGGTGAAAGCCGATATCCGCAAGGTGCTGACAACGCCGCAGCCGTGGTGGCCGGCCGACTATGGCCACTACGGCCCGTTCTTCATCCGCATGGCCTGGCACAGCGCGGGGACATATCGCACCGGCGACGGGCGCGGTGGTTCGGACGGCGGCGAACTGCGCTTCGAGCCGCTCAATTCCTGGCCGGACAACGTCAACCTCGACAAGGCCCGCCGCCTCGTCTGGCCGATCAAGCAGAAGTACGGGCGCAAGCTTTCGTGGGGCGACCTGATGGTCCTGACCGGCAATGTTGCCATGGAGGACATGGGCTTCAAGACCTTGGGCTTTGCCGGTGGCCGCGTCGATGCCTGGCAGCCTGACCTCGTGTTCTGGGGACCCGAGACCAAGCTGCTCGACGACAAGCGCCGGGATGGCAAGGGCAACCTCAAGGGGCCGTTGGGCGCGACGCAGATGGGCCTGATCTACGTGAACCCGGAAGGCCCGAACGGCGTGCCCGATCCTCTTGCGGCTGCGGCCGACATCCGCCGCGCCTTCGGCGCAATGGCGATGACCGATGAAGAAACCGCGGCGCTGATCGCTGGCGGCCACACCTTCGGCAAGGCGCACGGCGCGCACAAGCCCGAGGAATGCGTCGGCAACGATCCGGGGCAGGGCAAGATCGAGCAGCAGGGCCTTGGCTGGGCCAACAAATGCGGCAAGGGCAATGCCGAGGACACGGTGACGAGCGGGCTGGAAGGCGCATGGTCGGCCAACCCGATCGCCTTCACCACGCAGTATCTCGACAATCTCTACGGTTTCGAATGGGTCAAGACCAAGAGCCCGGCCGGGGCGACGCAGTGGATCCCGAAGGACCCGGCGGCGGCAAACCTCGTACCCGACGCGCACCGGCCCGATGTGCGTCACGCACCGATCATGTTCACCACCGACATCGCGATGCGCGAGGACCCGGGTTTCCGCAAGATCACGCAGGGCTGGCAGAAGAACCCGCAAGCCTTTAGCGACGCCTTTGCCCGGGCCTGGTTCAAGCTGACCCACCGCGACATGGGACCGCAGGCGCGCTACCTTGGCAAGGATGCGCCGAAGGTGACGATGACATGGCAGGACCCGCTGCCCAAGGCGAACTACGCCATGGTCGACGCCGCGGACATTGCCGCACTGAAAGGCAGCATCCTGTCATCCGGCCTGACCACGGCCGAACTGGTGCGCGCAGCCTGGGCCTCGGCCTCGACCTTCCGCGCGACCGATATGCGCGGCGGGGCCAACGGTGCTCGCGTGAGGCTTGCCCCGCAGAAGGACTGGGCTGTCAACGATCCGGCAGAGCTGGCGAAGGTGACGGCCAAGCTCGAGGCAATCCGCCTCGGCTTCAACAAGGCGGCCAAGGGTGGCAAGCAGGTGAGCTTGGCTGACCTGATCGTGCTGGGCGGCAATGCTGCGATCGAGCAGGCAGCCAAGGCCGCAGGGCATGACGTGAGCGTGCCGTTCACGCCGGGCCGGGTCGATGCCACGCAAGCGCAGACCGACGTCGAATCGTTCAATTACCTCCAGCCAAAGGCCGATGCCTTCCGCAACTACTACGCGGCGGATTCCTTCTACGGGCCGACCGAAGCGCTGGTCGACAAGGCAGACATGCTGGGGCTGACCGTGCCGGAGACGACCGTGCTGCTGGGCGGAATGCGAGCACTCGGCGCGAATGCCGCTGGATCGAAGGCGGGCGTGTTCACCGACCGTCCCGGCACGCTGAACAATGACTTCTTCGTCAACCTCCTGTCGATGGACACGGTTTGGACGAAAGCGGCCGCACCCGGCCTCTACGAGGGCAAGGACAGTGCAAGCGGTGCCCTGAAGTGGACGGCGACGCCGGTCGACCTCGTGTTCGGTTCGAATTCCGAACTGCGCGCGGTAGCGGAAGTCTATGCCTCGGATGACGCGAAGGACAAGTTCATGGCCGACTTCGTGGCGGCCTGGACCAAGGTGATGAACGCCGACCGTTTCTGATCGGTCAACCAATGCAGGGCGGCGGCGGAGCGATAGGCTACGCCGCCGTTTCCTGTTCGGGATCGCGCTGCCCCAGCCGCGGCGCGATCAGTGCGCAGGCGATGAGCTGGAGTTGATGGAACACCATCACCGGCAGGAGCACGATGCCGACCGAAGCGGCCGGGAACAATACACCGGCCATTGGCACACCCGAGGCCAGGCTCTTCTTCGAGCCGCAGAACAACAGGACAATGGCATCCTCGCGCGGTAGCTTCATCGCCTTGGCGGTCTGCCAGGTTGCAGCAAGGACCAGCGCCAGCATGACGAGGCAGACCAGCGTGAGCACGAGCAGGCTTAAGGGGGCAACGCGCTGCCACAGTCCCTCGACCACGGCGGCGCCGAACGCGGCATAGACGACGAGCAGGATCGAGCCGCGATCGACCTTGCCCACCCATGCCTTGTGGCGGG